>BNUP01000017.1 GCA_025997455.1 Fibrobacterales bacterium
TCGTTAAGAGGTCGTCAGTGCCTGCTAAGCGACATGGGCGAACTGTATTTTATGCAAGTTTAAGCGGTTCGCCGTCGGCTGATTAACTTAACCGTTTAATTTTATTGATAAATAAAAGTTAATCAGCATTACTGTATAGTAGGCTCTGAAGAACTCGTTAAGAGGTCGTCAGTGCCTGCTAAGCGACATGGGCGAACTGTATTTTATGCAAGTTTAAGCGGTTCGCCGTCGGCTGATTAACTTAACCGTTTAATTTTATTGATAAATAAAAGTTAATCAGCGTTACTGTATGCCGCTAAGACGGCAAATGCACAAGAGACATTGAGCGAGGCTTTGCGACCGTGCATTTGAATTGAAATTTTATGGTCGCATTTTTCTATGAGTTCGGATGCAATGCCGAGTTCCTCGTTACCGACTATAAATAAAATTTTTTGTGGGAATGCAAAATCATTTAAGTTTATGCCGCCTGTTTCAAGTGCGATTACCGAATATTCGAGTTCTTTGTAATGAGAAATGCAGTCTAAAGGGCTTTCCCAACGGCAACTTTTAAGCCACTGTTCACTGCCTCGCGCCGCACTTTTCAAAGCGGGGTGTTCAATACTCGGCGTGTAGCCGGAGAGATTTATTTCCGCGATGCCAAAGCAGTCGGAGGTGCGAAAAATTGACCCGACATTGTATGCGGAGCGCAAGTTGTGAATTAGCACTGCACGGGGTAAAGGCGGGAACAGAGGAGTTTCGCTATCGCCTTCTTCGCTACCCGAAAACATATCCCTTTCCGCACCGAGTCCCGCCTCGGTGCGCCAATGCAAATACAAGTCGAGAATGCGTTTGTGCATGGTGCTGTCGCCTATTAAATATTCGGGCTTAAAGTCTGCCCTCATTTTCACTGAATTGTCATATTCCGCAGATGCTCGTTTCCAATCCTTGCCTATTCGCAAAAGAAAATTACGGAGTAAATCGGCGAGATATTTTGGCGATGCAGGCACTTGGAATTTATCCTCTCAAAATGGACTAAAAAATTAAGTCCAACAAAAAAATAGAAAAATTTTCAAATCATTAGGGTTCTTTAACAAGGGAACGCGGTGTGTGCCGAGCACACCAATTTTGCATAACTAATTATACAAAATTTAGATGCGTTTGCCCTGGTGTATCTACGGCAGACCCAATTTTTTCTTCGCCTCGCTCATAGACAACCTGACATCTAAAAGTGCTTGCAGTCCTTTTTGCAAGCCCTGACTTATACCCCGCTCAAATCCCTCTTCCCTAACGGCTAAGGCATCGTCCATATTGAACTCTGTGAAAAGCATATTGATAACCTCCGATTTGTTCCGTTCCAAATAATCCCGAAGAATACCGTTTTCTATGCAGTAACTTACCGCCTTTCGGACGGCATTCTCCAAAGTATCCTCTTTCTCAAACTCCCTAACCTTGTCTATAAAAGTGGAATAGCCGTTTAAGGTTTGGCTATTCTGCTCTATAGAAGGGTTATGCCCCTTCTTGTTTATATTGAAAATTTTTACAACAAGTTCAAGGGCGGTTTCCTTACCTTGTATTTCAAATGCATCCGATAATTTGAGAGTTTTTTCATTAGGGTATACCGTGTTCTTATACTGCATAAGAGGGAATATAGTAATCTCAGAAGAACTCCCCCCAAACTTTATCTCATAAAATAAGGAGTTCTTCAGAGACGACGGCGATACTGCGAGCATTCGCCGCAGGACGACATTATCACCATAAAAAACGCAGTTCGCCCATGTCGCTTGGTAACCTCTACCAACCTCTTAGGAGGTTAATAGAGGTTACCTATAGAAAATTGTGATATGGAATTTTATGTTTTCCCTAATCTCTTGCGTTTTGGTATGATTTTTGCATTTTTATGTGATATTTGGGTGCATTTGTGTGCAGAAGTGTTCCCCGTGTCTTAGAAAGCACGAGGACAACCTGCGCACGAGTATGACAAATATAATAATGACAATGCATCCCAGATTGACAGAAAAAAATAAATAAATTAGTCTGTCCAGTCGCCTATCGGCTTGGTGTCCCGCCTGTGCGGGAATGACGGGTAGAGGCGGGTTTTAATAAGTATATCTGCCCTATTAAAAAGAAATTGTGATAATCTGTATATACAACGGCAGAAAACCCGCCCTATGTGCGATTGCAATGACGATTTTTTTAGGGAACGCAGTGTGGATAGAGCGCCCCAGAAAAATTTGCAATGCCGTATTTTCCACACCCTACACCCAACACCCCATACCCTATACCCCTGCACTGCAAAGTTTCTACCTTCCCCTTGTGGTATTTGTAACCTCTGTGCTCGGCACTTCTATTTTTTTGTTGCTTGCGTTTATACTCTCGCTTTTGAGTCGTATAAACCTGCTTGAAAGGCAGATTCGCAGTATTGAGATTATGCTTGACGATTCAGAAAACAAATTGCAGGAAGTTGCAGATTTGATTAGACGAACGGCTAAGGAAAAAAACAAAGGTAAATGAATACCCATAAACCTTAAGGAAGGAAAAATAAATGGAACTCCATATAATATTAGTTCTAACGCTGCTCAATTTGGGGCTCGTAATAGCGGCTTTGAAGTCTCTTGCCGGTTTGCGCAAAGACTTACGCACACCTGTTGTCAAAAAATTCAACTCGGATTTCAAACGAAGACCGGTTGAGATTCCTGCCGAGAATTCGGCGAGACCTCCTCAGAGGGACGATAAATTTCAACAGAACAGAAACAATCAACAAAACCAAAATCGTCCGAAAAACAACATTCAAAATCGCCCGCAGCAAGTTCGCCGTCCGGCAGCACGCGTTCCCGAAGTGTTTTCAAACGAACCCGCCGCGGCTGCAAATGCCGCTCCTATAGCACCGCCGCCGCCTCGTCCTACGGCAGAGTCTGCACCCCAAGCCCCTGTGAACGAAGGTCGTCCTTCTTTTGAGGGTCGCCGTCCTTTGCCGCCGCGTTTTAACGACAATACCGCAAATGCACCAGCCGCACCCGCTTTTAATGTTGCACCGATTGGAACTGCCGCTCCCGACCTTGCAGGTCTGGCTCCCGCTCCGATTTCGCCCGTTATTAACGACGATGCGGGGCAGGAATACGATCGCACAAAACAGAGTTTCGGTCGCAGAAATTCCGTGAAAAAAGCGATTGTGGATGACGGAGCCGAGGAATAAAAAAATAAAGGAACTGCGAGTAGAATAAAAGGTAACCTTGTTATGAGCGAAGAATCAACCGAACAGACGGAAGACGGAACGGAACAAACCGAGTCCGCTAAGGTTAATCGTTTCAAAATCGCAGTTACCAAAGACCAAATGGAAGTGAGAATGTATCCGCTCATCAGCGTGACTGACGGCGGTCTCACAACCTTTGAAGAAGTATTAGACGCTTGTAAAAAAGAATCCGTGCAAGCCGAAATTGACGAAAAATTAGTTGAAAAACAGTTGTTGGAAGTTAATCCGACCGAGGTTACCATCGCAAAGGGCAAAAAACCTCACGATGGTAAAGACGGCTATATCGAATATAGAGTTGATATGAGTGCGAAACCTCAATTTATCGCAGACCCCAAAGACGGAGGTTCTGTTGATTACAAAAACTCTATGCGTGTAACGCTTGTAAGCGTTGATGATGTGCTTGCGGATATTATTCCGCCCTCTGCGGGAGAAGACGGTTTTGATGTGCGCGGGCACAAGATAGATGCAAGACCCGGCGCAAAAGCGAGTTTCTTTTTGGGCGAGGGTTTGGAAGAAAAAGACGGAAAGATTGTGGCTATTGCCCCCGGAACTCCGAGTATTCAAGACGATGTTATTATGATTCGCCGTAATTATGTTTTGCAGGGCGATGTGGATTTATCAACGGGAAATATAAATTTCCCCGGAACTATTATTATACACGGAAATGTGTCTGACGATTTTGAAGTTGTATCCGAAGAAAATATTGTGATTAACGGTTTAATATCCGGTGCAAAAATTAAGGCGAAAGGTTATGTAAAATGTGCGGGCGGAATTCAAGGAAAGAAAAAAGCGGAGATTATCGCGGGTTCATTTGTAGCCGCAACTTTTGTCTCGGAGGCGACTATTATTGCGGAAGGTGATGTTGTAATTACAAAAGAGGTTTTGCATTCAAATATAAGTTGTTTGGGCGAATTAAGAATGGGCGGAACTTTAATAGGCGGAGTAACTACCGCGTTTAAGGGTGTGGAATGCGGGAACCTCGGTTCGGAAAGCGGAGTGAAAACAACGGTGAATATTCGCACGCATTACAGGCAGGAAAAAGCAAAAGAATTGGCGAACTCGGTGCTCGCAGATGTGAATGCAATTTTTGAAAGATACCGCTTGTGGAACAAGTCGGAGAAGTTGAACGAGGAAGAATCTAAATTACTGTTGAGCGACATTATTAAGTTGCAGGGACTGATTTCCAAACGGCAGATGTTCGACTCAAGAGTGGCTAAATTTGATGCTATGGTTCTCGAAAATAAAACCGCAAAGGTTAAGATACTCGGCACTTTGGAGGCAGATGCGACTATTGCATCTCCATATTCAAAATATAACTGCACTTCTCCTATTAAAGGTCCGCTTTCGGTTACGGAAAATAACTCTTCGGCAAAAATGGCTGTTATGAGAGGAGGGTAATTATGGCGTTTTTTTTGAAGGAAATTTAATTATGTCGAGTGTGTGTTTAGGGAGAGTTTAAAATTATGTCGAGTGTGTGTTTAAGGAGAGTTTAAAATTATGTCGAGTGTGTGTTTAAGGAGAGTTTAATTATGGCTGTTTTGGAAAAGATAAGCACTCTTGACGATATGAAACAGTTGATGGGAGAACTTCATCGTTTGGAGGCAAAGCATCTCTATGATTTTTACGGTGCCTTGCAGGATTTTTCCTCAAAAAAGTTATTGCCGAGTTGGTTGCAAAAGAAGAGCGTGAGTAATGTTTTTGTGAGCGAGAAGGGCAACGATATTTTGTTGAAGGTGAGTGAGTCAAAACGGCTTTCGGTTATTGTATATGATTTGGAAACTCCCGATTGCAACGGATTGCAATTTCTATCCGCTTTGGGGAAAAATGCCGAGTTAAAAGCGAATTGCAAGGTTATTTTGGCGACTCCGAAACTCCCTGTCGATGCACAGACTAAATTATTGCATTTGGGTGCGGCAGCCCTTACCTCAAAACCTTTGAGCGAAGACGGTTTGCTGGCGGTGTTTGAGAAAATCGGGTTAGATTATTAGAGGAGGAATTATCCGTGAAAACTACTATTGAAGTTATAAAATTGTCTTTGGGAGACCCCGTTACCATTGCGGTTTTGTGCCTGCTTATATTGTTCTCGTTTGTCAGTTGGGGAATACTCATCACCAAGTTTTTTTCACTTAGGGCAAAGCAGAGCAACAATGAGTCTTTTTACAAAAAATTTTTGAGAATAAAGTCGTTTGGTGAAGTTGAAGGAATGATTACAAATTCGCAGGAATGCCCGCTTGTGTCAATAGGGCGGGATGTTTTTGAAGAGGCAAAAAATTTAAGCCCGTTTGTAGATACGGCAACTTTAGAGCCGCGGGCGGAAATGCTCGAAGATGCAATGCAGAGGACTATTGAAGGGTGCAGACTTGAAGATGATTCAAAATTGTCGTTTCTCGCTATGACTTCCAATGTGTCGCCGTTTTTCGGTTTATTTGGGACTGTGTGGGGAATTATGCAATCTTTTTATGAGATAGGTATGCACGGTTCAGCGGATTTGAGCGTTGTTGCTCCGGGTATTGCGGTTGCGTTGGTCACCACGGTTGCAGGTTTGATCGCGGCAATTCCCGCATCTATGGGATATAATTATTTTGCGGCGGGAAACAATCAGCGAGAAATAGGTTATTATAATTTTGCATCGCATTTGTTGAGTTTGTTTAAGCGGGGCGATTTGCAGGCTATAGAAAAGGCTTTATCCGGCGAAAAACAGTAGGCGGTTAGTATCTGGCGGTTAGTAATAGGCGGTTAGTAATAGGCGGTTAGTAATAGACGGTTAGTAATAGGCGGTTAGTATTGCGGTTAATATTTAATAGTAGGCGGTTTTATGAAGAGAAGTCGCGGTAAATCCTTAAATCAGGATATGAATCTCACCAATATGATAGATGTGGTGTTCGCCATTCTCATTGTATTTCTCATATCCGCACCGCTTATGAGCCAAGGTATAAAGGTCGATTTGCCAAAAGCCGATTCACCGACAATGGAACAAAAAAAGATGTTAAAGGTGTCTATCACAAAAGACGGAAAAATTTTTGTAGCCGATATGGGTGTGGAGTTGGATAATTTCACTGAGATTTTTAAGTCGCTGTGGCAAAGCGAGATGCCTGTTGTGATTAACGCCGATGAAAGCGTGAATTACGGTTTGGTTATGAAGGTGGTGTCGCTTGTGCAGGCTGCAGGGGTGAAGCAACTCGGTTTTTTGACCTTAGACGATAAAAAATAATGTATTCTCCATTCAACAGCGACAAAAAAAGAGATACTCCGTTAGTGCTCGGCGTATCGCTTATTTTTCATATTTTTATTATTTCAGCAGTGCTTTTGGTTGTGTGGTTAAAACCCGAAAAAGAACAGCCTCCGCCTATTCCGTTTTTTGAGATGGTGCAAGTTGCACCCCCTCCGCCTCCGCCCGCTCCTCCATCTCCTCCTGCAATTGAACAAGCACCGCCGCCTGAACCGGAACCAACGCCCGAACCGGAACCGATTCCCGAACCTGTGCCTGAACCCGTTCCGACACCTGCTCCTACCCCACCCAAAACTCCGCCAAAACCCCAAACCCCGGAACCTGCATCTTCTCCCCCGACTCCCGCACCTCAACCTCCGAATCCTGCTCCGCCTGCGGAAAATCCCAAACCGAGTATGGATATGCCGATGGATTTACCGAGCGATATTAAAAATGCGGAGATGGATATGCCCGCTCTGCGAATGCTCGGTAATATGGCTATGGATCCGCAATTGCAGGCTTATTTGGACAGGTTGGTGCGGTTGCTTTACCAGAATTTTAACCCGCCCGCAGGAACGGAAATTGCAAGAGGAACAAAGTCATCGGTGCAGTTTCAAATTGCGAGGAACGGCGATATTGAAGAGGTTGTTTTGCGAAAATCTTCGGGAAATGCGGTTTGGGACAGACTTGCGGTTCGTGCGGTGCAAATAACAAAACCGCCTCCGCTCCCGCCGAGTTTTACCCCTGAAAACTTACCGTTGATTTTTGACTTTAGGGAGAAGTGAGGGAGGCTGCTAACTCGTCTCTAAAAACTCAAATCTGTGGAATTGTGTTACAAAGGGAGTTTTTAGAGGTTTCCTATAATAGTTATCCTACCACCCATCTTCCAATATTCCTTTTTTCTTTGTCGAACTCTATTCCAAGTTTAACGATTTTTTTGCCTTGCCCCTCATAAGAGAGGGCATAGTTTTTATCGTTAATCTGTGCCAACGCATCTTCGGCGGTGCCATTTGCCTTGAATTCTACAACATAAACAAAATCATCAACTTTTAGCACAGCATCAATCCTGCCTATAGCCGTGTGTACTTGTGCCTCGCAATAAATTCCGAGCATTCGCAGCGTAAGCAAAAATATCAATTCATAATAAGATTCCACCTTAGATGCTTCATCATAAGGAATATTATTGTAAAACGGGCGTAATGCCTCAACAAAATCATCTACTTCTCCAGCCTCTAATGAATCGATAAGTTTAAGCACAAAGGGAGTTTTCTCATCGTTTTTTATGTGGATATACAAATCGGCTAAACTGCTTGCAAAACTTGTGCGCACTTCGTCATTTGGGTAGCCTAAGTTATATGTGCCTCGTTTTTCATTATAGCCTGTGATTGTGAGGTAGCCAGATTGATAAAGCACAGGCACGGCATCCATATTCTCTACATCGAATTTACGAAAATCATCGTAAGAGAGAACTTTTTGTTCGAGATTTAAGACATTAATATTTTGCTGCTTAATGAGTTTTATTAAAAATGTAGGTGTACCGCTCTCATACCAATAGGGGATAAATTCACCTTTGGCGTTAAAATGGTGCAGCAAGCCAAAGGGATTATAAACCGTAAGAGGATCTTTGGAGAATCGATAACCGTTGTAAAAGCGTTTTAATTTGGCGAGGTAGGCACTACCATCTTCACCCGCAATACTATTGATTTCTTCCTTAAAATTCGTTTCCAATTCCTCTTGGGTTATTCCGCATAAATCGGCATAGCGAGGGTCTAAGGAGAGGTCGGTGAGGTTGTTCAAATCCGAAAATATACTTACCTTGGAGAATTTTGTGACACCTGTAAGGAACACAAATTTTAAGTGCTCGTCCGAGGATTTGAGTACTCCGTAAAATGCCTTGAGGGCATTTCTGATTTCTTCATGGACAATTTTAGTGTCAAGGGTGTTGAGTAGCGGCTTGTCGTATTCATCTATGACAACTGCGACTTTTTCACCGCATTGATTGTGCAGGTTGTGAATTAAACGCATAAAACGGTCGCTGATAGTTTCTCCCTTAAAAGGAATTTCATATTTTTTTGCACAATCTTCTAGGATGGTATTGATGATTACATACAACTCTTCGACCCCTTTTGCGTAATCCCCGACATTCAAGTCGATTCTAATAACCGGATGTTTTTTCCACTCCCAAGGGAGGGAATCAATGGCAAGACCTTTGAACAACTCACGCCTTCCCTCAAATAATGCACCCAGCGTTGAGCACAAAAGCGACTTTCCAAATCGTCTGGGACGGGAGAGAAAATCAACTTTTGTGGAAGTTACCAACTCGTGAATGCGGGCGGTTTTATCCACATAGTGGTAGCCGTCTTCACGGATTTCGGAGAATGTTTGTATACCGAGCGGGAGTTTCAAGGACATTGGAGTAATGTAGAAACTTTGCAGTGCAGGGGTATGGGGTGTGGCGTGTAGGGTGTGGGGTTTTGGAAGGGGATACGGGAATTGTAGGGGCGTGGTTTTTAACCCGCCCTTTTAGAATTGCAAGAATTGAAAGTTAAAAGTGTAAAGTTATTATTCTCTACTCTTTACTCTTTTGCATCGCCGAGTTCGCGTGAGGGATAATAGCGGCAACTGAAGGTTATAGCGGATAGCCCGACCCGAAGGGACACGCCCAAAATTTTCTATATTTCTAAACATGAATAAATTCGTAAAATCCGTGCTCGCAGGAACCGCGGGCGTTTTATTGTCGGTTTCAGTTTCGTTTGCGGAAGGGTATCAGGTGAATACTCTCAGTGCAAAACAGGTCGGTATGGCAAACACCGGTGCAGGCTTAAAACTCGGTGCGGAGAATATGAACATTAACCCCGGAGGCTTGGGTTTTTTGAATAAAAAAATAGACCTTTCGGCGGGCGTTGCGGCAATATTTCCCGAAGTTGAATATAGCGGAGCAAGAGGATTTTTTGAAACGGACGGAAAGCCGAGCACTCCCTTTTATTTTTACGGAGCCTTTAACATTTACGATTGGTTTTCGGCGGGCGTATCATTTACCACGCCCTTTGGCAATGCGGCAAATTGGGGCGAAACTTGGGCGGGAGCGGAATTAGTCCAAGAGATTTCTTTGCAGGTTTTTTCCATTCAACCGACACTCGCTTTCAAAATATTTGATAAAGTTAGCATAGGCGGCGGTCCCACCATAAACTTCGGCAATTTTTCGCTTTCACGGGCACTTATAGGCGAGGGTGCACTTGAACCCTATCGCACGCTTGCACAAGTTCCGCAACTCACGGCTTATGCCCCTGTAATTACCGGCATTTTGGATAAATATAAAGATACACCTGCTGCATCTGCCACGCTTTCCGGTGATGCCGATGTGAAGGTCGGCTACAATGTTGGTATTCTCTATGATTTGTTAAAAGATAAATTGGCAGTCGGTGTTTCGTATCGTTCTAAGGTAGATATGAAAGTCTCCGAAGGAAAGGCAAAAATGGATTATGCAAGCGAAGACGATATTCCCACTCTTAATAATATAATCGCAACCGTTAATAACGCAGCGGGCACGCAAGTTGCCCCGCCAATTGCAATTCCGCCTTTGGAGCAAGGCACTTTTAAAGCCGCTCTTCCGTTGCCCGCAATACTTAGCACGGGTATTTCGTTTAAGCCTATTAAAGACTTAGTTTTGGATTTCGATTTGACATGGATAAATTGGTCTGCTTATGATTCTCTAATCGTTCAATTCTCGCAAGAAGTTCTCGGAGGATACAGCGTTCGTGCTCCTAAAAGATATCACAACAGTTTGTCTTATCGTTTGGGTGCGCAATATGCACTTACAGACCGCTTTGATGTTCGCGGCGGTGTGTATTACGACGAGTCGCCTGTTAATAGCAATTACCTGAATCCCGAAACTCCGAGTATGGATAAGTTGGGTCTTTCAACGGGATTTTCGTTCCGCCCAATTCCCTCGCTTTCCATTGATGCGGCGTTCCTCTACACAACGGGATTTGGCAGAGACGGTTCTTATCCTGTTAATGCCGAGAGGGCGTTCAAAGGGCACTATGAGGTGCAGGCGTGGATACCGTCAATCGGCGTTAGTTTCTCGTTGTAGAGGAATGAGGGGGGCTAAAAGCCAAAGTATTGGCTTTTGGAGAGAGAGTGCTTTAGCACTCGTAAGTGCAGAGTTTTATGGTCGCCCCCTACGGAAGGGCGGCATAAATGCCCCTACATCTACCATTTCCCTTCTTTCAACTTTCAACTTTACACTTTCAACTCTTGCAACGCCGAGTTCTCCACACCCCACACCCTACACGCCACACCCTATACCCCTGCACTGCAAAGTTTCTACATTCCCTCCAAATGTTCATTGAGAAATTTTTAGAATCTCTGTTGCGAAAGGACAAACGGTCGTTGCGCGATATTGGCATATATATTATTGTTGCTCAATTATTTATTTTTGTTTTGACCAACGCTCTGCCGAGAAATGAAATTGTATATCTGTCGTTTTTGCCAATATTGTGTTTTTCGTTTTTTTTCGGCGAACTTTTTGGGTTTTATTTTGCACTTGCGGTAGGTTTTATTTTCAGTCCGCTCGGTATTGAAATCGGCAAAAATTCGTATTGGTGGTCGCTTAGGGCTATAACTTTTTGCATATCTGCGATTGTGGTGGGGTGGCTCGCAACAATGCTCCGAAATCATTTGGACATTCGAGATAAACTTCGCTTAATCGATATTTTTACGGGCTGGCATAATCGTTTTGCTCTGCTCGAAAAATTTGAGAATTTGGCACTTGCAGAGGTTAATGGTTCGTTCAGCATTGTTGTTATATCGCTTTCAAACAGAACCGCACTTTCCGAAACTTTCGGCAACGATGTCACTCGGAGCATTTTTCACCAGTTCAAAGAGAGATGTGAAGAGTCAATAGTTAAGAGTTGGAAAATCGATGCGTTTTCGCTGAATCATTATCAGGCGGCATTTCTGCTGAACGCTCCCGAAGTAATTGTGGCAGGCGATAAGACGAATTTTGAACAAATTCTCCTGAGTGCGGCAAAGCGAAATTTTTTGCATAACGGTTTTTATGTGCATGGCGATATTCACATTGGGGTTTATTATTTTTCAGAATTTAACGAGGCGAATAAAGGTAATTTACCGCTGAAATACGCAGAAGAGGCTGTTGAAACTGCGACTAAGCAGATGAAGGATGTGGTTGTTTATAGCCCGTCTAACGATGTTAAGAAGGGCGGCAATTTGAATTTTACGGATATTTTGGGTGATATTGATTTGGCAATTCGCAGTCGTTGGATGTTCCTTGTGTATCAACCGAAAATTGATATGGATACGGGAAAAATTCACGCTGTTGAGGCGTTAATCAGGTGGAATCATCCTACCAAAGGGTTTGTGCCGCCGGATAAATTTATTCCGCAGGCGGAGCAGAGCACGCTTATTGAGAACATTACCGATTTTGTGGTAAGTCAGGCGGTTATGCAGCAAAAACTTTGGCAGAGGTCGGGCATTTATGTGAATATTGCGGTGAATGTATCTACTTACAATCTTTTACAACCGAATTTTGTGAATAAGTTTTTAGACTTACTGAAAGAAAAAGATTTGCAGTCGGAATGTTTGGAAATTGAGGTGACGGAGGGTGCACTTATCGCGGATTTTCAGCGCGTGCTCGAAGGTTTGAATAATTTTCACGATGCCAAAATTAAAATTGCACTTGACGACTTTGGCACGGGCTATTCGTCTTTTCAGTATTTGCAGCAACTTCCAGTTGATTACATAAAAATTGACCAATCCTTTGTCCGCAAACTTTCGGTGAGCAAGGAGTCTCGCGAAATTGTGCGGGCTATTGTTGATTTGGCACACACCATAAATGTTAAAACCATCGCGGAAGGCGTTGAAACAATCGGAGATTATGATTATTTGAACAGCGTGCATTGCGATATTGGGCAGGGTTTTTATATGTCGAAACCTTTAACTTCCAACAACTTTACAAACTGGTATTCGGAGAATAATGGAATCTTTGAGAAATATTAGCGGGGAAAAATTATTTGTTGAGGGCGGGGGACACCCCCGCAACGCCCCCGTTTCGCAATTGCAAGCCGTTGAAAATTCCCTTCAAAAGGCAATTGACGAACTCGGTGCATTGTTTGCGGTTTTGTTAGACCCTGACTCAGATGTCGATTTTGTGAAAATCGGGATAATGGCGGCAGAAAACGGTGCGGATTTGTTGCTCGTGGGCGGGTCTTTGGTGAGTAATCCCCGTTTGCCGAAGTTGGTTGCGGAGTTAAAAGGTGCGGTTAAAATTCCCGTTGTGCTTTTCCCCGGCGGTGCCTCGCAAGTTGTTGCCGGTTTTGATGCGATGCTTTTCACCTCGCTTTTGAGCGGCAGAAATTCGCAATATTTAATAGAGGAACAATTAAAAGGCGGCTTGCTCGTTAAAGCACTCGGCGTTGAAACTCTTCCCACAGCATATATTTTAATAAACAGCGGCAAGCAAACCGCGGTGGAATACATATCAAACACAAAACCCATTCCAGCGGATAAACCTAAAATTACAATGGCTACCTGCGTTGCCGCAGAACTTATGGGAATGAGGTGGGTGTATTTGGAGGCGGGTAGCGGTGCAGATTCGCCTGTTCCCCTTTCTCACATTGCACTTGTCCGCAAGGCGACTTCCTTAAATATAATTGCAGGCGGCGGAATCACCATGCCAAGCGATGCTTTATCCCGCGTGAATGCAGGCGCAAGTATAATAGTCACGGGTACAATTTGGGAAAACAACCCCGACCCGAAACTTATGCAAGAATTTGCCTCCGCGTGTCATTTGGGAAAATAGTTCCCCACTTTCAACCCTTGCAACGCCGAGTTTTCCATTAGCCACACCCCACACCCTACACCCCACTTTTTCTACCTTCCCCCTGATGAAATTTTTTGGGCTATTGTCATTTTTGGCGATTTTCTTTATGTCTTGCGCCTCGCCTGCAAAGTTGAGGGAGGAGAGCATCGCTAAGCCGATGGTTGCGGGGGATTTTGAGTCGGCGGTTGCGGCAATTGAAAAAAATAAGAAGGACTTGTATAATTCGGCGGATGATTTTTTATACGAATTCGACTTGGGTTTGTTGGAGCATTACGGGCAAAATTGGAAAAAGAGTATTGCACATTTGGAACGGGCACAGGTAATTTTAGAGGACTTGTATTCCCGTTCGGTGACAAATGAGGCGGCTGCAATTTTGACAAATGATAATGTGCGACCTTATCGTTCTTATCCGTTTGAGGAAGAGTGGCTTTATCAAACGCAAATTTTGAATTATCTCGCACTCGGTGAAGTTGATGAGGCGGTTGTGGAATCGCGCAGAGCACTCCTTGCCGTGCAGGCTTTAAAAGAAAGGGATGGAGATAAATTTGTTGAGAGCGGGGCATTGCAGTATTTAATAGGACTCGCTTACGAATGGCAAAAATCACCCGATGATGCACGAATTGCATATAACGATGCGATAGATAATTTTGGAGGGAGTTTGGGAAATGTCCCAAAGCAGGCGGCGGAAATTCCACAAGGCTCTCCGCCGAATCAGGAAATTGTCGTTGTGGGTTATGCGGGAGTTAGTCCTACTTTGGCGGCGAATGAATTTTGGGGAACTTATGCACAGGATGGAGCGTTGGTTTTGCACTACAAAGATGCAAGCGGAAAATCGCAGACTATGGCACTTGCGGCTGTGAACATTGCGGGGAGCGACTTTAGCGGAAGAACTATGACAGTGCAATTTGCAATTCCGAGAATGATAGACAGAACTTCGCAAACGGCGGGATTTGCGGTGAGTCTTGATAACGGAGAAACAGACGGTGCGGTTGGCGATAATTTGCAGACTGAAATTTTTTCGAGCACAAAAACTTCGCTAAAAAAAGATTTGGAAAACGGTCAAACCGCTATGTTAATACGCACTGCCGCACGGGTAATTTTGCGGACTATCGCGGCGAATAAGGCAAAGGATAAAATGGAAACAGGAAACGGGTGGGTGAATTTACTTTTAAATATTGGAACAGACATTGCAACTGGCGCACTTGAACAGGCAGATTTGCGAATCGGTTCGTGTATGCCGGCGAGTTTGCAGATTTTACGAATACCTGTTGAGGCGGGAAAACACTCGGTAAAAATTGATGCTTTGGATTATTCGAGAAGAAAGATAGAGACTTTTTCCACAGAAACGGTTAATGTGAAAAAAGGTGAAAAAGTGTTTGTTTTTGCACCGTTATTGAGGTGATTATGTTGTGCATTGCGGATAGAAATTTTAGTTCTCGGTTGTTTTTGGGAAGCGGAAAATTTGCCTCTCCCGAAGAGATGTCGCTTGCATTAAAAGAGTCTGAAAGCGAAATGATAACGGTGGCGTTAAAGCGGGTGACAAGATACGGAAAAGACACAATTCTTTCTGCATTAAAAAATTTCAAAGGGCAAATTCTGCCGAATACATCGGGAGCGAGAACGGCAAAAGAGGCGGTTTTTGCGGCAAATATGGCGCGTGAGGCACTTGGAACAAATTGGATAAAATTGGAAATTCACCCCGATCAAAAATTTTTACTTCCCGATGCAATAGAAACATTGAATGCCGCAACGGAACTTGCAAAAGACGGTTTTGTTGTGTTGCCTTACATTCCCGCAGACCCGGTTTTGTGCAAACGCTTGGAAGATGTAGGCGTGGCGGCGGTGATGCCTCTCGGTTCGCCAATTGGGAGCAATCAGGGTTTGCAAACAGAGGCTATGCTCAAAATTATAGTATCGCAGAGTAAAGTTCCCGTTGTTATTGATGCAGGTATAGGTGCACCCTCGCACGCTTGTTTTGCAATGGAACTCGGTGCGGATGCGGTGCTTGTGAACACTGCAATTGCGGCGGCACGGGATACTGCAACTATGGCTCATTGTTTTAAGTTGGCGGTTGAAAGCGGGCGCCTCGCTTATAAATCTGGCTTGGGAGAACGGGGAAATGCCTCTGCAACAAGTCCGCTGACCGCGTTTTTAGATGAATAAATTTATACCTCGCCTGTTGCTTGCAAAAACCGTTGCCTGCGAAATTTTATCTAAAATTGCACTTATTGCGGGTTTGTGGCAAGTGCCGATTCTCGTTTCCGCAAGCGGTTTTAGCGGGCGATATGAACTTTGCATTTTTGCGACTGCAATTTTCTTTTTTGCAATATTTCATTTTTTATCTCAAAGATTTTCTCTTAGTTTGGGGGGTAGTGCAAAAAATAGCCTGCGAGTATATTTTCAAGAAAAATTTCTCAATTTGTCGCCTATACAAGACCGAGCACAAAAAGGAATGCCGCTCCAAGAATTGTCGTTGCATTATATGAAGGTAGCCGACCAAATGGAGGCGTGGTACAGTAGGTTTTTGCCGAGTGCATTTTTGGCGGTTTTTGTTCCGCTGATTATTTTTTTTGTTATGCTTTTTGTAGATAAAATTACCGCCGCAATTTTATTTTTCACGGGACTTTTATTGCCTCTTTTCCTTTTTTTAATAGGGAAAATTGCGGGAGAAAAATCAAAAAAACAATGGCAGAGTTTTGCAAAGACTCGTGCATTTTTTTTGGAGAGTTTGCAAGGCTACAAAACGACTAAAATTTTTAGAAAGGTTGCGGAACGAACACGCGATTTGGAAATTGCGGAAACGGAATTCGGCGAAAGAACTTTGGGAGTTCTCAAAACTGCGTTTCTTTCGTCTTTGGTGCAGGAGTGGGCGGGCAGTTTGAGTATTGCACTTGTTGCGGTTTCGCTTGCCCTCAGGCTTTTGAACGGAACTATGGAATTTGGCACTGCATTTTTATCTCTGCTTTTAACTCCCGAATTTTACCGCCCGATTCGGCAATTCGGCTCTGCATTTCACACTGCGATAAATGCAAAAACAGGGTGGGACGGACTGACATTTCCACAATCCTCTCCGTTCCCCCCGCCAACCCTGCGGACGGATGCCCCCGCTTTAACACTGCATACTCCTTCTTCCGATTACGCAATTGCTCCGGGTAATCCGTTATATATTGCAGGGGAATCGGGTGTGGGGAAAACACGGTTAGTATTGGAGTTTTTTGGATTTATAGAGAATGAATCTCCTGTTCGTTTATATGGGGGCGACCCTAAAAACATCGCTTATCTGCCGCAAAATCCGACTTGGTTTAAGGGAACTCTTTTGGAAAATTTATGCCCTGCGGGAGAATGCGAACTCTGCGAAGTTCAAGCGGTGCTCTCTGCCGTTAATTTGGGACACTTTGCAAAGCGATTGCAAGAGCAGGTTTTGGAATATGCGGCAAACTTTAGCGGCGGGGAAAAGCGGCGGCTTGCAATTGCTAGAATAATTTTATTAAACCGTCCGACTTGGATTTTAGATGAACCCTTTGCAGGTCTTAATGAAGAAATCGTTGCCGTCCTTGAAAAGTTAATTGAAAAAGAAAGCCAAAGCCGTGCAATTCTCTGCATAAGCCATAATAAGGGGACTATTGAAAGAGCAAGCCGCGTTTGGAGGATGGAGGGTGGTCTATGATTATCTCTGCGTTGCACGAAGGGAAAAGGGGGAAAAAAGTTGATAGTTAAAAGAGTAAAGTATAAAGTTGAGAGTAGAAAACTCGGCGGTGCAGGGGTATGGGGAACTCGGCAGTGCAAGGGTTGAAAGTGTAAAGTGAAAAGTGTGGGTATAGGGTGTGGCGTGTAGGGTGTGGGGTATAGGGAACTCGGCGTTGCAAGAGTTGAGAATGTAAAGTGAAAAGTGTAAAGTTATTACTCTCTACTCTCTACTCTCTACTCTTTACTCTCTACTCTTTACTCTTTACACTTTTTCTATATTTCCCTCAGGGTTGGGAGCGATTTTATATATGAGCCTTTTGAATTTGAGGCTTTGTGAGAATCTTATTTTTTATTTGTTTGTTTGCATTTTGTGTGCAGGGGCGTTCGCTTAATGCAGTTCGCAAGGATGCTTTAACGGTTGGAGTTAGGAAGGGGCAAGCCGAGCAGGAGGCTGATTTTATTTCGCAAATAACGCAGAAGATGAAAATTTCGCGCTACAGGATTGTGGAATTCGGAGATGCCGCAGGTGGAGAATCTCTCTTACTATCGGGTAAAATTGATGTGATTATCTCGGGAGTGAATAATTCTCCAAATTTTGAGAGACGATTTTTGGTATCTGCACCTTATCGCAGAGAAGAAATCGGAGTAGCGGTTGTTGAAGGCAGTAATATTTGGACGATTGCCGATTTGGAAGATAAAAGAATTGCATTTTCGGGAGGTTCGGCGGTGGCGGAACAGGCGGGGAAAATTTGGTCGAAATCCAAATTGGAGGCGGTGCTCTCCGTTGAAAATGCAGTGCAGAGACTATTGAATGGGGAAGTTAGCGGAATTTTTGCGGAAAGAAATATTTTAACTCAAATTGCAAAAAATAATTCTGGTAAGGTGTGGGTATTGCCGAATATACTCGCGGAGAATGAAGTTGTTGCATTGTTTTCTTTTGGGTCGGCAAGTTTGCAGGAGGAATTTAATAAGGTTGTGTCTGTTAAGGCGGAATCGGAAATTGATAATTCAAAATTTGAGTGCCAAAAAACAACACAAAAAAGAATTGATAATATAATTTTCGCTCTTGATAATTTGAGAAAAGAGTTGGAACAATTGAAAAGGGAATTGAAATGATGAACACATTTATGAATAGTTTTTTTGAAGAGGAACTCGCCGCTCTGCAATCTGCAAAAAGAGAATTTTTGGAAAAATTTCCAAATGCGGAAATTGATTTGAATACCGAGATGTTGCTAAACGGTTTTGCAACGCTTACTGCAAGGTTACGAAAAGATATGGCGGAAACGGAAAATAAAATTGCTCGCGGATTTATTGAGAAGGTATCTCCGGAATTGTTAAAACCTATTTCGAGTCGCACACTTGTGGAAATTGTGCCGAGTGCAAGCGATAATTTAATTAGAGAAATTTCTGCTGGAGCGAGATTACAAGAAAAAGCAAGCGGAACAATATTAAATTCTTGGCAGGTGACTCAAAAGCATAAATTAAATCCTGTGCAGAAAATTTTATCGATAAAAGCGGTGGAGGATAGCGAGAGTTTTGATTGTTTGGAAATTGAAGGAGAGGGAATTGGCGATGAAGGAACTGAATATATTATTTATGTAAATTCGTGGGAATTATGGTATTATTTGCTTAAATATGCAAAAATATTTTCGGCAAAACCGTATAATGCAAAACCTTTTATAATTGCAAAGCCAAAATATGCTTGGGAACTCTGCAGAGATTTTTTTACATTTGAGGAAAAATTTAGATTTATATATGCAAATGCCTTGCCAAAAAAAATTCGCTTTGATAAAAAGTTGCCGAGACATATTTTTAGCGGAGTGAGCGGAGACAGTTTAAAGTTGAGGGTATTTCCGGTGGAGCATATTATACCGGAGTTGCAGGCAGAGTTGCCTATTCGGCGAGGCGGTAGGCAGGAGGACGGACTAAACAAATTGCAAGGTGCGGAATGCGAAAATTTGGAGTTTCTGGTTAAAGACGAATCCCTGTATATGTGTTCTGTCCGTGCATTATTAAAACCCACGCCGTTTATGAATGTGCCGAATAAACAAAATTTGGAGTGGGCAATTTTGGCGATTTTGCAAAAAAATTATCTCGGCTTTTTTGAACGGGATGTTTTGGCGGAGGCTTTGCAAATGTACTTGTGGAATCATCAGGGCAAGAGAAATTTTTTGGCGCATTCAATACGGAAGGCGAGTTGCGAAATCGGTAATTCTGTTTTTATGGGGAGCATTGTTCCGCAGGCGAATATAAAAATAATTATGCAATGCGAAATTTTTACGGGAAACGATTATGAATTTCTCGGCGTAATAAATGCTTTTGGCGAGATGTTATTTTATTTATTTGGGCGAACCTTGCCCTGCAATTTGAAAATAGCATTAACATTGCGAATTGAACCTTTTGGAATGGAGATGTCATTTTTATGAAGTGCAGTTTTTTAGAATTTATGAAACTCTGGTTTTTGAGAAAAGGCGAAAAACGGAAATTACGAATTGTCGGGAATACTTCGTTAAAATTTCCGAGCGGAGATATTGCAAAAGTAGAATGGGGAAAAAGGGAAGTTGTTTTGGAGTTGAACGAGATGAGTTTGTTCGGCTCGGATTCTCCTTTTGAGGATAATTTTTTGCACGGTATAAGATGTGAATATGAAAATAGCGTTGCACTGCGGGAATTTTTGAATATTTTTCAACAGCATTTGGCGATGTTGCGGTTTAATTCGCTCTCTTTTGATGACCCGAAATTTTTGGAAGAATTGGGAAATTTATTATGGCAAAAGAGATTTTTGTTTTATGAAGAGATGCCATCTCTTGAATATTTGCAGAGCGTTTATGAAAAACAATTCCCGAATGCAGAAATTTCAGTGCATGGTTTTGCTCCTTGCAAAATAAAAAATCACGATCCTTTGATTATGGGTAAATGTTATTTAAACGGAGATTATCTTTTGGGTGAAAATTGCATTTCGCTGACTCGGTGCGTTAGCGTGATTGTTGAACGGGAACAGAATTATCAGAAAATTATTCTTGGGAGAAAAATATGAAAAAAGTTTGGCGTATAGTGCCTTGTGCAATAATCAGTGTATTTATTGCGTGCCCGCAAAATGAAAATACTGACACTTCAAGTGCAGAGATTTCATTGCGGGAAAAATGTCTCGATAAAGCAGAGGCGTTTTCACAACCGCAAAATGCACCCTTAGCGGTGAATGTGAAAAACGGAAATGCTACCGTTATTTTGGAAAATGGCGACGGCGGAGAGTTTTCACTTTTGTTATATTGCGGAGAATCGATTTTCGACAGTTTATATTTTGTATATAACAACGGTGAGATTTTGCAAAGCAGAAAAAATTCCTCAAGTTCGCAAGAAGTTGAGATGAGCAGTTCTTCTTCAAATTCAAATGAAAGTGCGGTAAATAAAATTTCAAAATTTGAACTCACATACGCAGAGGCAGGTATTATTCCACCGCCACCGCTGACAGAAAATTCTCCCGTTGAAAAGGTGAGTTTTTATGAGGCAATTCTTCTCTGCAATAAAGTTTCAAAAAGTTCAGGTTTTGATACGGTATATGTTTATGACAAAAAAAATCTTGTGAGCGACTCGCTTATTTATTTAGAAAATTTGCGAATTTTGGAAGGTGCAAAAGGCTATCGTTTGCCGACAAAAGAGGAATATTTATTTGCAAATGAAAATGGATTTATTGAAAAAATAAATCCCGAACTTGCGGAGTGGCTCTATTCCGCACCGACTACGGAATACTCGCTTTTTGAACTGTCTCCGAATTTCATAAAAACAGTGGGGCTTTACCGCTTTCGCACGGATTATCCGCCTTACGGCTTGAGATTGCTTAGGGTTTATTAAATTTGCAACGGCTCATCGACCTTTGGGTTGGGCTAAGCGATTTTCATCTTTTTGAATTTGCTTTTCAGTTCTTGCAAATTAGAGACCGAATCCATGAGTTTGGTAAACTCGGAGGCTATCCGAGCCTCGCCGCGAGCCTCACCCCGAGCCTCGCCGCGAGCCTCCAATTCTTTTGTCCAGCCCGTGTGCTCAAGCACCTCTTCTATTGTTAGTTTCGATTTCATATCGATAATCTCCTTGAATGATTTTGGGTTTGCTTTTATCAAAACATCTGCATATAGTTTTACAACTTCTTCTTTGGCTCTGGGGAGCAACTTGTCTATCAAAGATGATATTCCTTCTTTATCCAAGTCTTCCCTTAAATTTCCAAGATAAAAATTATCTTCTTCTGATAACTTTGAAATCTCAATTATTTGTATCGGGAACATTCCACCTGATATTTTGTAAATGCCATTCTGCTCATTATCTACAACATATTTATGCTTATCTCTCAAATGCTTTAGGAATTTTTGAGGATGCCTGTTCTCTATAAAAGTTATAGTAATATCCTCGAAATCAAGATTGTTTTTGACAATGTAAAGATTTGCATAACTGAGAACTTTGTAAAAATCTGCTACTGCCAAGTAGTCTTTTGGGCTTTTGTATTCGATGATGTTCACCTTGCGAAAAATTTTTGCAAAGTTTTTTTTGATGACAATATCCTTTTTCTTTTTTACCACGAGGATGTCGATAATAAGCGGTTTTAGGGAAAGTTCATATTCCGCAATAAATTCTAAATCTTTTTTGTAATCCTCCAACTCAAGTTGCACCGCACTGAACGAGGCGGGGTGCCATTGGATGGCGGTGGATTTTTTTGTTGACTCCTTAGTGGGCATAGGGGGAAGGTAGAAAAATTGGGGTATAGGGTGTGGGGTGTGGGGTGTGGAGAAACTTGGCAGTGCAGGAGTTAAAAGTGTAAAGTTGAAAGTGTGGATGGGGGAAAAGGGAGAAGGTTGCCTCAGCATTGCGGGAGTTAAAAGAGTAGAGAGTAAAGAGTAGAGTTTGTAGGGGCGTGGTTTTTAACCCGCCCGTTTAGCATTGCAAGGAGAAATGATGGAATTTTTTTGGTGCGTTCTATCCACACCGCGTTCACAATTTTTACACAGTACTCTAACTTACGAGTGCTAAAGCACTCTATCTCCGAAAGCCAAACTCTTGGCTTTCAGTGTTGCAAGTTTGGGAAGGGAGAGGGGAGAAGGGAGAATGAGATTTTGAATAAGTATAGCCGCCCAATTAAAAAGAAATCGAGATAAACTGTATGAATAATGGCGGCAATAATAACTTTACTCTTTTCACTTTAAACTTTCAACTCTTTTGTGGCGGCTCGTCACCAGCGAGGGTGCAACCCGAAGCAACCCAGAGAATGCAGTAGTGGTTTATTCCGCGTGCAGTGCAGAATATTCTATTAACAAGGGAACGCGGTGTGGATAGAGCACACCATTTTTTTTATATTCCTCGAAAAACGGAGGCAATTATGAAAACGGCAAACTCTATTCTTTCGTGTTTTGCGGCGGCAGGGTTATTTTTTCTCGCGTGCACGCCAACCGGAACGCCAAGTTCAACGAATGCGGCAACTCCGCCTCAGGGCACAGTCGCACAAGTTGCACAACCTGCACAGACGAGGGCGGCTACACCTGAACTTGAGAGTTTTCGCTATGAAATTGCGGATTTGGCAGATAAGTTAATACCTACGGTTGTCAGTATTCAAACGGAGGCAACGGTTAAGGTGAATGATTTTGGGAACATTTTCGGGGATGATTTTTTTGACCAATTTTTCAATTTCGGCACACCGAAACAGCAGCAAAAACCGCGTGAGCGCAAGCAACAGGGGTCTGGGTCGGGCGTGATTGTCAGCAGTTCGGGGAGAATTTTAACGAATAATCATGTGGTTGCGGGTGCTGAACAGATTACGGTATCGCTTTCCGATAAACGAGAGTTTAAGGCGAAGGTTGTGGGAACGGACGAGCAAACCGATATTGCGGTTATTCAAATTGAGAGCGAGGTTAAAGACCTTCCTGTGGCGACTCTTGGAAATTCGGATGCATTGCGCGTGGGCGAATGGGTGATTGCAATTGGAAATCCGTTCGGGTTGTCGCAGACGGTTACAAAAGGCATTGTTTCTGCTAAGGGGATTCATAATCGCGGAATTGCGGGATACGAAAATTTTATACAGACCGATGCGGCGATTAACCCCGGAAATTCGGGCGGGGGATTGTTTAATTTATCGGGGGAACTCATCGGGATTAACACTGCAATTTTGAGCAGGAGCGGCGGGTTTCAGGGCATAGGTTTTGCAATTCCCGTGAATTTGGCGAATAACATTATGGGAGATTTGGTAAGTAGCGGCAAGGTTTCGCGCGGGTGGCTCGGCGTGAGCATTCAGGATTTGAATCCGTCCATTGCAAAGGCGTTGAATTTGAACCCCGCAAAAGGCGCGTTGATAAGTGAGGTTTTTGACGGGTCGCCTGCGGAGAAGTCGGGCATTAAAGCGGGTGATTTGGTGCGTTCTATTAACGGGAGATTGCTCGAAGATGCTAACGATTTGCGAAATACGGTGGCGGCACTTAGACCGGGTGAAAATGCGGAGTTTGAAATTTTGCGTGAAGGAAAAATTTTGAAATTGAAGGTTAATATTGCCTTGCGCGATGATGAGAATTTGGCAGGAATTTCCGTTGATTCTTCTGGCAAAGGTGCAGGTGCAGGCACACCAGAAACGGCAAAAAACGAATGGGGCGTGCAGGCGGCGGAACTGACAAAAGCACAGAGGAAAGAAGTCGGCTTGGCAGATAACGCGGGAGGTGTTTTTGTAACTGCGGTTGCGGAGAAAACGCCTGCATCAAAGGCGGGATTAAAGGTTGGCGATGTTATATTATCTGCAAATCAAAAGGTTGTGAGCAGTGTTGCGGAGTTTAATAAAGCCTTCGCGGAGAACGGAAAAACTATGTTGCTGTTAGTGAGACGGGATAAGGGGCAGTTTTATTTAGTGCTCGAAAAATAATCCGTTGAATTAAACTTTGCTCATATAATCCGCAAGAGGTTCGGCGAATTTTATATGTAAAATTTCGGGAGCGAGGCGGGGGAGTTCCCAAGTTATGCAGTGGATGGCGTTCTCGCCGAGATAAGTGCCGAGCGAGCCGGGTGTTGGGTAGCCTATGTCGGTTTTGTGTTCGCTTTGTGAAAGTTCGGTTAAAAATTGGGCGAGCGGAGTTTTGTGTTTTGATTCCACACAGTTAAGCGGTGAATGAATGCTCAATATTTCTTTGGGGTTTAAATCGTTTATCAGTTCTATTAAGGCACAAGTTTCGCTTTCGCTTTTGGGTTTTGTTCCGCTTGACAGTTCTGTTATTCGCTCGCTTTCCAAAGTTGCACGGCTTAGGGTAGTTTGCGCACTCCAATTTGCAGTGGGAAAATTGCGGTTTAAATCTACGCTGTTTGCATTGCCTCTTGTGCCGAGTGCCGCTCCATCTGGATTTGCACAGAGGACAAATGCGATGTTGTTCAGCGGTTCTGCAAAGTGCCGTAAAACTCGGCTGAGCAGGAATGTGGTTTCTGGTTCTTCGCCGTGAATACCCGCGATACACAGGAGATTGCATTTTTCGCGGCAAGGAGCAAAGAGCAACGGTGCTCCGAGTTCGCTAATGCCAAAACGGGTTAAATCAAACGGTATTGTGCCTCGCTCGGAAGGGTTTCGAAATGTCATTTTTTTCTCCATTTTCCTAACATAGATATGTGAATAGTTACTGCAACTCCCACAAACACCAAAATGCTTGTGCCGCTCAATTTTTCACGGATCATATTTTTATTGGCAATTATATTTTCCGCACTGTATTTGAATTTTTCCAAATTTTGTGCAACACTCTCGCCAATGGGATTGGAGTCTATAATTTTTTGCGGAACTTCAAAAGAAAACTCCGAACCGGAATCTACCTTGCTTTTAACCTCAATGGTTCCGCCCATCAGGTCGCTTAATTTCTTGGTAATTGCAAGACCAAGCCCGGTGCCTTCTATGGTTAAATTTTTCTTTGTGTCGAGACGGTTGTATTCCGTGAAAAGTTCCTGTATTTTTTCGGCTTTTATGCCGACTCCGGTATCCTTTACCACAAATTTTATATTGGTCAAATTTGGGGAAGATGAACCTTCGGCAGACACCGTTAATTCCACCGACCCTTTTTCCGTGTATTTTATGGCATTGCTGATAAAGTTGTTCAGCACCTGCTTAATGCGCAAAGTATCACCCGACAAACGACCGGGAATGTTCGGCGAAATATTCAGTTTAAGTTCTATGGGCTTTGAGGCGATTCTCGCTTGACTCATAACCAAAACATCGTTTAGCAAACTCGGAATATCGTATTCGTCTTCGGTAATTTTCAATTTTTCATTTTCAATTTTTGATAAGTCTAAAATATCGTTTATTATGCTCAAAAGATTTTTACTTGAAATTAAAATTTTCTCAAATGTCTGTTTCACCGCCGAAGGAACGGTGGATTTTTCCATTTCGAGTTGGCTTAACCCCACAATTGCGTTTAAGGGAGTTCTTATTTCGTGGCTCATAACGGCGAGAAAACCGCTCTTTGCCTTGTTATCGTTATCTGCCTTTTTTTTGCGTTCGTTCAATTTCACCAAAATAATACTCAAAATTAAATAGCAGAAAAAGCAAAGCACAACGAGTTTCACTTCAGCGAATCTCAAGTCTCTGTAATAATTATCCAACGGAACAACCACATACATAAATTGATCATCTAAAACGGTATTTTTATAAGCGTAGGTTTTTACATTCTCAAAATTCGGTATATCTTTAACACTCATATCATTTCCGCTTACAAACGCCTTCCAATTTTGATTTATTTGCAATATGTGCTTACCGATAAATTCTGAGTTCGGATGTTCTAACATTACATTGGAATTATCGGTTAAAAATACATAACCGCCCCTAAAATGTGATATTGCCTTAAAAATTTTCATATAAGATTCATAAGGAATTGCAAAATTCAAAACCGCAATGGAATTTCCGTCTTTATCAAAAAATTCCTTTGACCACGAAACGGCATCTTTATAGCCGAGTAAAATCGCTTTATGTAAAGGATTTTTTACCAACGCACCATTAGCGGCTTTCGCTTTTTTATACCAATTCTGTGCTTTAATACCTTCCAAATTAAGAGGTGATTTTGTAGTTGTAAATGTTTCGCCTTTGAAAATTCCGTAAATGCACATCGTGTCAATTTCATCTAATTTTATATTGTTCTCATCATCATAAGTTATAAACGATATTCTCTTATATGTGCTCCTGCGAATGAGCGACTTTATTCTTGCCGAGTCTTGCAATTCGTCAAACGCATTTTGAATTCTAAAGACATCTTCATAAATACCCATTTCAAAATTTTGGAAATTCGATTCTATTTGACTTTTCGCAATATCAAAAACTATACTGACTTCCGTTTGTAAACGGTTTTCAAAAGATCTGCTTATAGCCCAATAACCGCCTACGGTAAGCACCAAAAAAAGCCCGAAAATTACCAATAGATAAGCAAAGTTCTCTTTGACAACCGAGAAGGCGGATAAAAATTTAGTGTGCATAAAAATTTTCCTCTTTTTGCTCAGAAATAGACTTAAACTTATTCAACACCCTTTCAAATATATCCACGACCTTGGGGTCGTAGAGTGTTCCTTTACCTTCGAGAATTATTTTAACCGCCTCGTCGTGAGTCATTTTGTCTCGGTAAATACGGCGTTTGGTGCAGGCATCATAAACATCGGCAATTGCCATAATTCGTGCGGAGAGCGGAATTTGTGTTTGTTTTATGCCGAAAGGATAACCCGTTCCGTCCCATCTTTCGTGATGACTGCGGGCAATTTGCTCGGCAAACATTAAATATTGCTGGCTCGGCATTTGCGCGTATAGATTTCTCAATACCCTTGAACCTTCGCTTGCGTGAGATTTCATAATCTCAAATTCGGCTTCGTTAAAATGCCCCTCTTTTAATAAAATTCCATCGGGAATGCCGATTTTTCCTATATCGTGCAGTGGTGCAGCCTGCACCATTTTTTGCACAATAGATTCGTTTAATTGGTCTTTGAACTCACCTACGGATAACATTTCCTGACACAAAATTTCCATATAAACGCCGGTTCTGCGGGCGTGACCGCTCGTATTTCTGTCGCGACTCTCCAAAAGAGAAGTGAATGTGTCTATTAAGCCGTTTTCTACACTGCGGAGGGAATTTTCGAGATTTATACGGTTTCTCTGCATTGAGAGATGCAGGTTTATTCTGTGCAGAAGGACGGTTTTGTCGAATGGTTTTGTTATGTAATCCACCGCACCCGACTCAAGTGCTTTCACTTCAATTTTATGTTCATCGCTTACGGTTAAAAATATTACGGGAATATGTGCAATTGAAGGAATCGTTTTTAATTTTTTGAATGTTTCAAAGCCGTTCATCTCCGGCATTTCTACATCTAACAGTATAAGGTCGGGTAATTTTTTTACGGCAAATTCTAAGGCTTGCGCTCCGCTCGTTGCCATTATGAGTTCTTGGCAATATTGCCCTATGCAAATATCGAGTGCATCGAGCAGCACAGGCGAATCATCCACCGCAAGTATTATGGACTTCTTGATTATGGTTTTATCCGTGTAGGCACTATTTTGAGACATAACGGGAAAGGTAGAAAAAAGTTGAGAGTGTAAAGTGAAAAGAGTAAAGTTGAAAGTTGGGAAGAACTCGGCGGTGCAGATTAGGGTGTAGGGTGTGGGGTGTAGGGTGTGGGGAACTCGGCGGTGCAAGAATGGGAGAAGGGAGATGTAGGACAATCAACCCTTCGTCTCGCTTATGCTTTCCCCATCGCATATTTGTCATTCTCTGGTCAAGCCAGAGAATGACAAACAACCGCCAACGGCTTGCTTAGTTCTTTAAACAACGCACACTAAACAAGCCTTCGACCTTACCGTAGTTGACTCTGTCCATACTCCCGTTGCTGTCTTGCATGCGCCTGTAGTAAGCGTTGCTCGCATTGGTGGCCTCCGTAGCACTCCACCAGGTACCGTATTTGTCGACATTGTAGAAATTGCCGGAGGAGTAGCCGTAGCCTCCGGGCAAAGCACTAAATCCGTAGTCGTCTGTGCCGTTGCCATTATTATCCCAACCGCTCGTCGCCTTAAGTTTGGTTCCCGCAGTACTGTTTCCGCCAACATAAGTTGCAAGCGTAGTCCATTCTGCATCGCTTGGCAAATGCCACCCACCTGGGCAAGCGGTAGTCGCAGTTTCCCAATCATACAACCTTCCATAAGTTGTGCAATTTGTCTCATTTGTCTTATCATTACCATAGCACACGCTACCGTCGCTTTTCGTATCAAAATTCAAATTCTCCGCCATCCATACCTGCGAGCCAATAACAACTGTGCTGTAGGTTTTGTCGTCTCGCTCATCGTCAAGCGTGCCAAGCGTGCCATCTTCTTCAAATGAAGACGAACTGGAAACTTCTGAAGAAGAGGATTCTGCTTCGGAGGAAGATGATTCAGCCTCACTTGATGAACTTAAATCTTCCGAAGAAGACGATTCTGCTTCGGAGGAAGAGGATTCAGCCTCACTTGATGAACTTAAATCTTCCGAAGAAGACGATTCTGCTTCGGAGGAAGATGATTCAGCCTCACTTGATGAACTTAAATCTTCCGAAGAAGAGGATTCTGCTTCGGAGGAAGATGATTCAGCCTCACTTGATGAACTTAAATCTTCCGAAGAAGACGATTCTGCTTCGGAGGAAGAGGATTCAGCCTCACTTGATGAACTTAAATCTTCCG
>BNUP01000018.1 GCA_025997455.1 Fibrobacterales bacterium
CAACAAATCCGTTTTCCTTTGCGAACTTCACAATACCGTCAAAATATTCTTTTACACTTTTGTAAAGCAAAAAATAGTTGTTTATAAAATCCGCCGCCGCACTTCTCAAAATTTTCAAATCCTTTGCAAGCGGGTGATAGAGAGAACCGGAAGTTGCATCGAGTGTTGGCACACCGCCCAACCGATAACTGTCCCATTCGGGAGCGATAACGGATTTAGCCCGCATATAGTAAGAACCGAGTCCGTTTAGCGGGTCGCTGTTCAACATCAACTTTGAAGAATCAAAAATAAATTCGTTAAAAATTACCAAGAGGAGTGCCGCAAAAGCGAGCGAACAGAGCAGAGTTTTATTTTTCATAGCGAGCGATTTCCTTTCTCGAACAATTCCTTTTAATGTGCCTCAAGCCAATTATCACCAATGCCCGCATTCGCCTTTATGGGCACTGAAATTTCCGGCATAGCATTTTCCATTTCAAATTTTATCATCTTTGCAAATTCCTCCGCCCGTTCGGCAGGGCATTCAAAAACCAATTCATCGTGCACCTGCAACATCATTCTGAGAGGCAGTTTTTCACTTTCAATTTTGCGATACACTTTTAACATTGCAACCTGAAGTAAATCCGCCGCACTCCCCTGAATAGGCGTGTTCATAGCCATTCGCTCCGCCATTGCCCGTTCTTGGTGGTCTCTTGCGTTTAGTTCGGGTAAATATCTCCGCCTGCCTGCGATTGTCTCAACAAATCCGTTTTCCTTTGCGAACTTCACAATACCGTCAAAATATTCTTTTACACTTTTGTAAAGCAAAAAATAGTTGTTTATAAAATCCGCCGCCGCACTTCTCAAAATTTTCAAATCCTTTGCCAAGCGAAACGCGCTCATTCCGTATATAACGCCGAAATTTACGGTTTTTGCCGCCGAACGCATCTCTTTTGTTACGCCGAGTTCCGACACTCCAAAAAGTTTTTCCGCAGTGCGTTTGTGAATATCCGTATCCTCGATAAACGCCTTTGAAAGTTCCGGGTCTCCGCTCAAATATGCGAGCATTCGCAGTTCAATTTGAGAATAATCAACCGAGATAATTTTCCAATTTTTTTCCGAAGGAATAAATGTAGCACGAATTTTTCGTCCTTCTTCGGTTCGCACGGGTATATTCTGCAAGTTCGGGTCGCGGCTCGAAAGCCTCCCGGTTGCAGTTCCCCAAGGTAAAAATGTTGTGTGAATGCGACCTGTTTTCGGTGAAACGAGTTTTGGTAAATTTTCGGTGTAGGTGCTTTTTAATTTTTGCAGTTCGCGCCATTCTAAAATCGGTTGTAAAATGGGATGCACGGGTTCGTGTTCCAAAAGCATTTCCAAAGTTTGAGCATCGGTGCTCGCTCCGCTCACATTTTTTTTTAGAACGGGCAGTTTTAATTTTTCGTAAAGAATAGTTGCAAGTTGTTTGGGCGATGCTAAATTAAATGTTTCCCCTGCATTTGCATAAATTTCCTCTTCCAATTTTGCGAGCCGTTCCGTGAGTTGAACTGTCAATTTTTGCAGAGCATCGTTATCGATTGCAATTCCGTTTTTTTCCATTTCGTAAAGGCAGGGAATAAGCGGCATTTCTTTTTCGCAGAAAATTTTGAACAGGTTTTTATCTTTGAGGTCATCGGAAATATTTTTCCATTTTGCAAAAAGCGCGGCTGCATTTTCGGGAGCATTCCCGTAAGATACGCTTGGGTGCAACAGCCACATCGCGAGAAGAACATCATAAATTTGTGAGCCGTTTGGCACGGAGCAATCGGCAGATTCGAGTATGTGAAAGCATTTTTTTGCATCAAAAAAAACAAATTTATTTTTCGGATTATCAAAAATATTTTTGAGTTCGGTTCGCCAAAGAGTTTGCTCTATTTCATAAAAACTTTTATCGTTTTGTGCTATACTTAGTTTATTTTCACCGTCTATAACTACAGATATAATTTCATTTTCCGTAATTTTTAATTTCTGCAACGGTTCGGCATTAACAACGGGTTTCTCCTCTTTTTGAGTGCTCTCTTGTGTAAGATTAAACAGCGACGGAGTATCTTCCACATTCGGCAAAAGCGGAATTAAACTGGGACACTCAAATTCCTTAAATAATTTATACAAATCGTTTCGTTTTAAACCGTCATATTTCAAATCATCTAATTTGTAGCCGAAATCGTATTCCGTGCGGAGAGTCACTAATTCGCGACTTAAAAATGCACTTTCCTTTCCGTTTGAGAGTGCATCTTTTCTGCCTTTTGCGAGTTCGTCTATATGTTCATAAATACCTTCAAGTGTTCCGTATTTCAGCAAAAGTTCCGTTGCGGTTTTTTCTCCGATTTTAGGCACGCCCGGAACATTGTCGGAAGTATCTCCCACAAGTGCCAAATAATCGCGAATTTGATCTGGTTCAACACCAAATTTTTCTTTGACCTCTTCCTCGCCGAAATCTATTCCCTTTGCCCCTTTTTCAATTTGATACAAGTGAATTTTATCATTTACAATCTGCATCATATCTTTATCTTTTGTCACCAAAAATACCGAGCAATTTTTTTTTTCCGCGAGCCTTGCCACGCTTGCCATAACATCGTCTGCCTCAAAACCTTCGCATTGCAAAATCGGAATTCCGCTCGACTGCAAAGAAACTTCCAAATGCGGCATTTGCTCCTTCATATCATCCGGCATCGGTGCACGATTCGCCTTATATTCGGGGTATCGCTCGTGGCGAAAAGTCGGCTTTGGCACATCGCGGACAATTGCAAAATATTCGGGTTTATGCGTTTTTAGAATTCGCAAAATCGCCCCCCAATACCCGTGCAACAATGCGACATTCTGCCCCTTGCTGTTTCGTAGCGGATTTTTTATGTATGCGTAATACATACGGAACGCAAGTGCGTAGGAGTCTATTAAAAATAATCGAGGCACTATATGAATGTAGATTTTTTTAGGTTATGGCTTGGTGTCCCGCACGGGAATGACAAGGAAGAAAGCGGGAATGACTTATAAAGGATTGCACTCTCGTGTCATTTCCGTGCAGGCGGAAATCTGGGATACATTGTTATTTTACTCTTTTCTCTTTCAACTTTTGCACCGCCGAGTTTCCCATTACCCACTACCCAACCCTGCACTGCAAAGTATTCCATTAACAAGCGAGCGTGGTGTGTGCTGAGCGTATCAAATGCTATAAATTGCTACACAATGCTATACAACGCCAACACCAAACTACACGATGATAGCCCTAAAAAAGCCTTAAAAAACCTAAAAAAAGACCTTGACATTTATTCTACAGATTTCTATATTTAGTGCTTGAAAATAGTTGAACCCCAATATGTAGTGGAGAAATTGAAAATGTTGCCTCTTAACCTAACCGAGAATGCCATTAAAGTGCTGCAAAGCAGATACTTGCATAAAAATGAAAACGGCGAAAGCACGGAAACTCCGGAAGATTTATTCCTCAGAGTTGCAAAAGCGGTCGCATCCGCAGAGGAAAAATACTGCAACGACAAAAACAATGCCGAGAAAATCGTATCCGAATACACCGAAAAGTTTTATGACCTTATGGTGAGCGGAAAGTTTATGCCTAACAGCCCAACGCTTATGAGCGCGGGTCGGGATTCTCTCGGTATGCTTTCGGCTTGCTTTGTTCTACCGCTTGAAGACTCCATAGACGGCATATTCAGCACCATAAAAGCAACCGCAATGATTCAAAAAGCGGGTGGAGGAACTGGCTTTTCCTTCGATAAACTGCGACCTTCGGGCGACTACATCAATTCAAGCGGCGGCACAACTTCCGGTCCGATTTCCTTTTGGAAAGTGTTAAGCGAGGCTACAAACGCAATTCAGCAAGGGGCGTTTCGGCGCGGCGCGAATATGGGAATGATGTCAATCACGCATCCCGACATTGTGACATTTATTTTTGCAAAACAAGACTTAACCGCCTTCACCAATTTTAACATTTCAATAAAAATTCCCGACCCTTGGATGACGGCTTACAAAGAAAATCCAGATGGCGCACACGAGGTTTTTAACCCGCGCACAAAAAAAGGTTATGTGATTCCCAAAAAACTCATACCGGGTAAATACGACATTTCAAAACTCATTCCTCTTGAAGAATACAACCAATTGCCCGAAACAGAACGGCACGAGGTTTGGACTAAACGCGAAATATTCAAAGTGATAGTTAGTTGCGCTTGGCGAACAGGCGAGCCGGGTCTCATATTTATAGATGCAATTAACCGTGCAAATCCCACTCCGCACATCGGAGAAATTGAGGCGACAAACCCCTGCGGCGAACAACCTTTGCTCCCTTATGAGGCGTGCAATCTCGGCTCAATAAACATATCCGCATTTATAGAAAAAGATGAAGACGGCAGAGTTGAAATTCGGCGCGAGGAGTTGATAGAAACCATTCATTTGGCAACCAGATTTTTAGATAACATTATAGATATAAATAAATATCCGCTCCCCGAAATTGACGAGATGTGTAAGGCTAATCGAAAAATTGGACTTGGAATTATGGGTTTTGCAGATGCTCTTTACAAGCAGGGAATACCTTACAATTCCGAACAGGGTGTTGCTGTTGGCGAGCGCATTATGCAGGTGATTAACGAGGAATCGCACAATGCATCCGAAATTTTGGCGGGTGAGCGGGGTAAATTCACAAATTGGGAAGGGTCGGTTTGGGATAAAATTCAAAAACGCCCAATGCGTAATTCCGCAACCACCACAGTTGCACCTACGGGAACGGTTTCAATTATCGCGGGTTGTTCGGGCGGAATTGAACCTATGTTCAGTTTGGCATTTTTCCGCAATGTTCTCGATGGGCAAAAACTCGTTGAAATTAATCCTATTTTTGAAAAAGCGGCAAGAGAAGGCGAATTTTACAGCCCCGAATTATTGGAAAAAATTGCCTCGCACGGAACGCTTTCGGGTATCGATGAGATTTCGGAAGAAGTCAAAAAAATATTTGTATGCTCTCACGACATTGCATCCGAATGGCACACAAAAATGCAGGCGGCGTTTCAAAAGAACTGCGATTCTTCAATTTCAAAAACCATAAATCTTCCGCACAATGCCACAATTGACGATGTAGAAAAAATTTACATTCTCGCGTGGGAGTTAAAGTGCAAAGGAGTTACCGTTTATAGAGACGGCTGTCGCGATAATCAACCTATGGCACTAGCGAAATCTGCACAGGAATCTAGCGAAAAAACGGCAGAAAAACTTCGTTCTCCGAGCGATTATAAAATTCGCGTTCCTATGAAAACTCCGCCTATGTTGCCCGCTTTAAGACTGCGGCAGGCTACCCCGATTGGTCACATGCACATTTCAATAACGGTAGATCCAAACTCAAATCGCGAAGTGGAAATTTTTGCACAACTCGGCAAAGCGGGAGACCAAGCATCGAGTGATTTGGAGGCGATTAGCAGAATGGTGAGTTTATACTTGCGCGTTGGCGGTTCTCTTGAAGATGTAATAGATCAAATGGAAGGCATTGGCAGTCACGATACCATAAATTCAAAAGACGGCAAAATCAGAAGTTTGGCAGATGCTCTGGGAAAGTGTTTGCATCGCTACAGTTTGGCAAAAAAAACTTACGGGTTGAGCGATATTTTAACCGGTAAAATTATTTTTGATGAATTGCCTGCGTTAAGGGATTTGGAACGAATCGCAGACGGTGCGGCATCGGATGCATTTAGCGGAGTTAAAGAAACCGCAGAGATAACAACTTCAAAATCGGCGGGTGTTTCTTTAATTGAATCAGCAGATACAATTCAATCCAAAGAGAAATGCCCCGAATGCGGGAGAGTGCTGGTGTTTGCCGAAGGCTGTGCAAAATGTTTGAGTTGCGGATACAGCAGGTGCTCGTAGCGTAATTGCAATTTTTTTTGGTGCGTTCTATCCACACCGCGTTCCCTGAAAAAATACCCCCCTTGCAGTGGCTCACTTTATCAGCGAGCCACTCTCCACTCTTTTCTACCTTCCCCAAATGTCCGATTCCGCACTATTCGCAGATAAAAACGCAGACCGTAACAACGAGATCGCAGGTAGCATTCGCGAGGTGTTTTCTTATATTGCAAAGTTTAAGGGGCAGTTATTCATTTTGAAAATTGAGGATACGCTCTTAGACAACCCGCAATTTCCCGTTCTCATTCGCGATATTGTGCAATTGCACGGCGTTGGAATAAAAATTTTGATAGTTCCGGGAACTCGTAAGAGCATAGACAGGCAACTTGCGGCTTACGAATTGCAAACGAGTTTTCACGAAGGAATCAGGCTTACTTCCGCAGAAACATTACCGCTTGTGGAACAAGCGAGTTTGGGTGCGGCACAGAGAATTTTATCGTATTTAACGGCAAACGGTGCAAGCGGCATTCAGGGAAATTGGGTGCAGGCTCGGAGTTTGGGAATTGTCGGCGGTGTTGATTATATGCGCACCGGAAAGATAGAGCGAATTGAGCGGAACATCATCGAAAAACTTTTGAACGAGGGTTTTATCCCGATTTTACCGCCTATCGGTTGGAACAAATTAGGGCACGCTTACAACATTTCGAGTACCGAATTGGCAACGGAATTATGCAGATATTTAGTGGTCGGAAAATTATTTTTCATCGGAGAAGAGGGCGGAGTTAAACTTGTGGACAAAGGAATTATCTCCGCGCTAAATGTAAATCAGGCACAGGAAATTTTAGCCAAAAATACAAATTTACCGTTTGCGCAAAAAGACTATTTGGAGAACGCTATTAGAGCGTGCAGAACGGGAGCAAAGCGCGTTCATCTGCTTTCGGGCTTGAGTGCAGGCAGCATTTTGCAAGAGGTTTTTTCCGCTCGCGGAAACGGCACAATGGTTTATGACAATGAGTATTGGTCGCTCAGAGAGGCAAGCGTAGATGATATTCCAGATATGCTCCGCATTATGCAAAATTATGTCGAAAAAGGTTTTTTGGTTTCGCGCAGTCAAGACGATATAGAGGCAAAATTAGCCGATTTCGTTGTGTATGTTGTTGATACCGCCATCCACGGTTGCGGAGCCTTGCACGCTTTTGAAAATAATGTTTATGAAATTGCGGCTATTGCCGTAGGTGCAAATTATCGCGATTCGGGTGTCGGCGAACAGGTTGTGAATTTTTTAATTGAAAAAGCAAAAAAACAAGGTGCGGAAAAATTATTTTTACTCACAACTCAAGCATCGGATTGGTTTTATTCGTTTGGTTTCAAAGACGGTTCAATTCAAGATTTGCCGCCTTCAAAACGCGAGAAATATAACGGAAAAAGAAATTCAAAGGTGATGGTTATCAATATTAAACGCTGATTAACTCCTATTGTTAATAGAGGTTACCTATATTATACCCGTGTTCCATAATGAATTAGGAAGAACCTAAATGCCCAATATGCCTTTTTTTATCCTTGCCTTGTTTTCCATCGGTTTTGCGGCGAATCCTGTTTTATGGACAGCCGGTATTAACCCTGCTGACTTTTTGAACTCAGCCAATTCAACAGGCGCAAACAAACTTTGGGACATCGGTATCACAGGCAAAGGTGTTTCGGCGGCAGTGGTGGATGCCGGTTTTTATACCGACCATGAAATTTTTAACGGGAAAATTCTCAACAATTACAGCGGCGAGGTTACAGTGGATGCTAAATCCCACGGCACGCATGTTGCAGGAATCGTAGTCGGGATGGCACCCGGTGCAAAGTTAATTGTGGATAATTATAGAGATGCCGATTTGGATAACGCCGCCACTTTTAACAACATAGTCGGGTTAGCCCAAACCTACAACATTGCGGCGGTCAATAACAGTTGGGGAGATCCGCACCCCAGTGCCGGATATAACGGCAATTTTTACACCGATCCATCGGATGTTGCAAATGCTTATCCGCTGACCGCGCAAGCCGTGCAAAATTTGCGGGAAGTAGGCGTGATTACGGTTGCCGCAAGCGCTAATGACGGTGGGAACAATATTATGGGATACCCAAACGGTTTACCCGGCGTGCTTGCGGTTGGCGCGCTCAATCAGTATGGCTTGATTACAGAATTTAGCAATCAATACCAAAAAGACGGCTTTTTTATCCTTGCGCCCGGCACCGAGATTTTGTCGGCAAGCGAAGTCAAGGATGGTGTAAGTTATTATGAATATGTGATTGGCACGAGCCAAGCATCGCCGCATGTTACGGGTGCTATTGCCTTGCTCAGTTCAGGTGCCCGCAACGCAACGCCCGATGAAATTGTGAATGCTCTCTATCAAAGTGCTGACCGAGTGAATTACAACCAGAAAGTTTCAGTAGATTTAGTATATGTGGATTTTTTTGAAACTTGGGGAATAACTATGTCTTCATTTGCCTCTTTGCAAGAAAATGGATTAATTACGCGCCCGTTTGATATTGATAATGCCACGCTTGACGATTGGCGTTATGTGAACCGTTTGGTGCATGCAATCGCTGGGTTATGTAATACAGAACAATATAGTGAGGTATTGTCCCCTAGTGACATTATTGATGCAATTATTAACGATACCGGTACTGCCCGCGAGGATTTTAAGGAGATTTTTGCCAAACTCGGTGGTGAATCAGAACTTCAATACACAGATTACGGTTTTTTGCGTGTGGATAACGCCTACAAATACCTAACAAAATTGATGAGTTATAGCAATGGCGATACACTGATTAAGGGCGGAGCAAAAACAGCGGGTGCCATGGCAAAGGGTTTTGGAAATGTGCTCGGTAATCATTTATCTGAGGCGAGTTCGCAGGCATTCCAACGGCTCGATGAACTGCCGTTTAGAGAACAAGCAAAAGCATATCGCAAAATGTCGCCGAATTTTTATTCATCGACTGCAGAATATGCACAAATAAATACAAGCGAAACGAATGCACGGGTTGCATCCCGCAAAAATATTCAGTCCTCACTTTGGGGCGAAGGTTTTGGCAGTTATACAGATTATGCGGGAACAATCAACGCCTCTCCTTATACAGCAAAATCCGGCGTAGTGCTTTTTGGATACAATCACAAAGCGAACAATTTACAGCATGGCATTTTTGGCTCATGGTCGCACTCAAAAATAGACGGCGATGATGGATACTCCCGCGGTAGCAACCTTAGCATTGGCGGGCATTTTAACTACAACGCAAGTAAATTTTTTGTGAATGGTGTTCTGTCATATAACTTAGGCAGTGCCAATGTGGAGAGGGAGATTTTAATTCCCGGAGTTAAGGTAAAATATGCAGAGGGATTGGCAGAGTATTACGGCGAATATCGGGAGGATTTGCTAAGCGATATGTACTATAACGCTACTGCCGTCAGTATAAGCCGAGGCGGGAGCACACGCATTGCCGGAGGATACGACCTCATTCAAAGCGATGGTTGGATTTTTGGGACTCGTGCAGCAAGTTCCCTCTCATTTTTGCGGAGTAGCGGCTTTAACGAATTTGGTGCAGAGGAGTTTTCGCTTTCGCTAAATTCCTTCAACAGTTGGTATTTTGATATAAACGCAGGACTTGAAGTTTCTAAACAAGTGCATCAGAATTTTTTAGCGGTAGTTAAAGCAACGATAGCGAGGGGTAAAGGATTTGGCGATAACCTCACAGGAAAGTTTCAGGAAAGTGCGGGCGAGTTCGATGTGCCTGTGGAACATATAAATCAGGTCTCTATTGTGCCGGAGGCATCGCTCTCTTGGCTTGTGACGGATAACTTGACAATCAACGCTTCATACTCAGGGCGGTTTGGCGGCGACTATAAACGGCATAGCGGAAATTTGGGACTATCGGTGGGGTTTTGATTTGGGTATAGGTAACCTCTATTAATTCTCATATTGTGTCATTGCGGACTTTGACTCGCAATCTCAATTTTTAATTCCGCAACAAACAAATTTTTATTTTGCAAAATGTGAGTCGGAAGTTTTATCGAATCTTTTTCGGTTATTGCAATCGGTAAATCGTCTTTTAATGCGAGTTCAACTTTTGAAGAAATGTTTTTGCAGTGGTCGGGCAGGGTAATTTTTTTTATGACATTATATTTTTTGCTTAATGAATTAAAAAATCTTTCTGGTCGTGCAATGCCGGCTAAAGCGATGATTTTTGAATTTTCTTTTAATAGACATCCGAGAAAATTTTTTGGTTCGGCGGTTGAAAAAATAATACTTGCTTGATTTTCGTTACCATCGCCTTGAACTGCACATCGTTTTATGCAGGAAATTCTCCCGCCCGCCCCGTGATCCTTCCACAAAGAACGACAATTCCCATTCGGAATAAGGTCGCTGATTTTTTCGGCTTTCTCACCCCAAGTAAGAACTATCCAAAGTACATTTGAAAGCCGCCCGTCTTCCAAGCCGTCATCTGTTAAAATTACATCAAAATCGTTTTTTATGGAATTGTATATTTGCAGACGATTTTTGAAAAAATTTGTTGTAAAAACAGAAAAGCCTTTTTTGGCGAACCACAAGTTTTCATCGCCGGTATTTTTGCAAATTATCGCTACTTTAAGACCTTGTTCAGTGAATTGCTTTACCAAAAAAGCCGTGTATGGCGTTTTGCCTGCACCGCCCGCGAGCAGTGAACCTATCCCTATAAACGGCGTTGGCAGGGGAGTAGGGCGGCGTGGTGCGGATAGTCTGGTCTTTTTGTCGATCAAATAACCGAATCGCCAAATATAAGAGAGGAATAATTTATAACAAATCAGAAAATTTTTCCTTCAATGTTTTTGAACCGTGCACACGGAATAATTTCAAAAGTCCGCCAATATTACCGTCTCCATTATCATAAACGAGGTTCAATTTTTGCATTAGTTTTGTGTGCTTAGCCAGTTCGCCTTCCGTAGCCTTATCGTGATGCAGTTCGCGTGCCCTTTGAGGAGACCGTTTAACCGCCGTCGTTTTGCGTTCAATTTTCATACCGGGAGCAATGTAGAAACTTTGCAGTGCAGGGGTATGGGGTGTGGCGTGTAGGGTGTGGGGTTTTGGAAGGGGATACGGGAATTGTAGGGGCGTGGTTTTTAACCCGCCCTTTTAGAATTGCAAGAGTTGAAAGTTAAAAGTGTAAAGTTATTATTCTCTACTCTTTACTCTTTACTCTTTACTCTCTACTCTTTACTCTTTATTCTCTACTCTTTACTCTTTATTCTCTACTCTTTACTCTTTATTCTCTACTCTTTACTCTTTATTCTCTACTCTTTACTCTTTATTCTCTACTCTTTACTCTTTATTCTCTACTCTTTATTCTCTACTCTTTACTCTTTACTCTTTACTCTTTACTCTTTACTCTTTACTCTTTACTCTCTACTCTCTACTCTCTACTCTCTACTCTCTACTCTCTGCTCTCTGCTCTCTGCTCTCTGCTCTCTGCTCTCTACTCTGTTTGCATAATTGTGAAGATAGAAATTTTGCGGCAGTCATAAAAAAACAAGTCCTAAAAAATAACGACCGCTTCGGTGTCGAATCTTCTTCTTTTGAGTTCTCTGTTGCCGTTTTCAAATTTCAAAATTGTTCCGTAGGTGTTTCGCCATTGGAGTGCAGATTTTTTGGTGAAGCCGAAGGTTAAGCCTGCTCGAAGTTGAGTCTCAAAAATGTCGCTTTTAATTTTATCTGTCCAAAATGCCGCCTCCGCAATAGGGACAATCTGCGTTAAAATTTTTGTGGGAATTTCAAAGGGAAAATATTCCTGAACTCTCGCTCCAAAAACAAATTCCTTTTTATTTTCGTCAATTTTTGCAACAGGATTATTTCCAAATATTAATTCTGCCTCGCTAACGCACAATTTCGCAGAGTGCCTAAAAGACAGCGAAGTTGCAAATGCGGTTAAATTGTAATCGTCGTAGGTGCTTGTGTAGTGCCCGATTAAAGCGGCGAGAATCAAATTAGTTTTTTTTGTTTCGTATTCAATGGCGTAATTTTGAAGGAATCGTAGAGAATCGTCCGTCCAAGAAATTCCGCCTGTCATTTTCCATTCTTTATTGAACTCGTGGCGGTATTGCAGGGTTAAATCGTGTTTTGTAAGGTCGTGACCGAATATGTTAAAATTTTCTAAGCCGTCATTTACAATTGATCGTTTGTGAAAATATCTTTCATCAAGTCCCGCGCCTTCTTCCAAGCCGAAACTTTTTTTCATATATCCTGCACGAATGCTTCCAAAATTTGCAAAGTTGTATTGAGCGTATAGTTTGTCAATGGTTATGAGCGAATCTTTTTTGTCATATTCCAAGTCAAATTCAGCCCGCAGTTTTTTTACGGGTCTTGCGGAAATTCCGATTTGTCCGTAGCCGATTTTGTTGTATTCTGTTGTGCCTTTATTTACTTTATCGTTAATGTCAAAGCCGACTTCTAAAACTCCGTTTAGTTTGATTATTGACTCTTCTTCTTTTGGATTCCCGCCTTCTTTTGCGAACGAGGGTATAGCGAGCAACACTAAAAGCCAAAGTATTGGTTTTTGGAGAGAGAGTGCTTTAGCACTCGTAAGTGCAGACTTCCACAAGGCGAGGGGGAGGCTTACCCCTACAAAAATAAAAATGGGGTGCCACGCATTTGCCTGCAATGACGGCATGTCTTTTTTCATTCCTCATTACCTCTTGTAAATCAACCGCACTTTTGCACTGTCCGTGAGGTAATTCATTTCGTTAATCACAACTTTTAGAACATCGTAGCCAAAGCGATTTTTAATGTCTTGGTGCAGTTCTTCTCTTTTGTCTTTTGCTAAAAGTTTTGTATTGTCATATACCAAAATAATTGAATCTGTTGTGCCGATAAATGTTTTTTCGCAAACGAGAGTTCCCAAGCACAAAAGAATATTCGCCAAAAATACTGAGGCAAGCGAGAGTTCTTCGGTGGCGAGGGAATTTATAACGCCGAGAATTATGGCGGCGAATAAAAATGTCATTTCTCTGAATTGAATTTGTTCAGTGCGGAATCTCAAAATGGAAAGTATAGCGAAAAGACCAAAGGCAAAACCGGTTTTCATTTTTACGGATGCCATTAGCGATGTGACTAAAAATATGAGAATGTTGGATACAAAGAAACTAAAAGAGTATTCCCTGACTCGGTGTTCCTTTGCATAAATTTTGCATATAAGTATGTATGCAAATATAATGTTAAAGACAAAGCGCACCGCAAGTGCTCCCACAAAAGTCCAATCGTGTTCACCAAACGACAAAAAACTACTCATACGATAAACTCCTTATTCTCGGCAAAAACCTGTTCTTTTTTGCATTCTCATGCGTTAAGCAAATTCCAATGGTGTATTTTGAAAATCCGCTCGGTTCTTTGTGAATTGAACGGAAAAAATTTTGTGCAAATGTTTTTTCCGAACTCTTTTCTCTTTTGAGTTCAACAATTGCGGTGTGTGGAAGGGCGATTGTAATTTCTGAATTTCCATTTGCGGTGGCGGGCAATCCAAAGTTATTGCATTTTGTGTGGGAATACCTCAACCCAAAATCCAAAGTCATTCTTTCGGGAAAATTTTTATTCAAAAGGGTTATGCGGGAAAAAAATACCGAAAGTTGAGGAATAAAATGGTCTATTTTGTAGCCGTTGTTTTCTCCGAGAATTTTGAAATGACTGTCAAAATCGTTTAATGTTTCCAAAGGCGGAATGTTGTTTTTATCGTTTCCGCAATCCCTGCGTTGGCGAATTTTTAATGTTTTTCCCGTGTTGAGTTTCTGCTTAATCTCGTTGAAAATTTTTCCGTTGCTAAGGTATTTTCTCGTTCGCACTTTGAATCGTCTCGCCCGTTTGTTGTGGTGCAAGTTAAAGCAATGCAAATCGTCGGAATCAAAATAAATAGTCTCGTAGTTTTGAATGGTTTGGTCGTCAATTTTAAGCACCGAATAATCGTTTGAAAGTTTCCGCAAAAAGTCAAGTGCGGTTTCGTTTTTTATCACAAATTTAGTATCGTAGCGGTTCAAAAAAGACATCGCTTTTGAATCCTCAAGTGAGGAGTGCGAGAATGCACATAAATTATCGGCGAAAGAATTACCAAGCATTAAATTTTAATATCTCCCCGCCGAACTTTGCAATGTAAACTCCTTTTTTCAAATTCTCAACTTTAACATTTGAATTGCCCGCATTTAAGTTTTTTTGCATAACAATTTTGCCTTGCAAATCAAAAATTTTTAGAGTTGAGGAATTTTGTGAGGAAACATTTAGAGAACCGTTTGAATAAATTATACCGCTGCTCTTGCCGTAATTTATAGTTAAAATCGGAGCCGGTTCTTTTGCTTTTTCCTCTGCCGCAATGTCATCTGCAATTTCTTTTTCCAACGCGGCACTCGATTCAACACCGCCGTTAGCGACGAACCAAGCAACACGGTTATTCCACCAAATTTTCATTTCTTGAACGCTTGCATCAAAATCCACATTTTCGGTTGTTCCGACACCCCATCCGCCGCTCCCGCCAACCGTATATTTCCATTTATCAAAATTTGCCTTTGCCGATGTATTCATATAATTTGCCATAGAATCTATATAAGCGGGAATAGATGCAATTTGTGAGTAATACCTGTTCCAAGCCTTTTTCCATTCGTGCATAAATTTCGGGTCTTTATACAATTTTTGAAAAAATGAAGGTGCATATTGACCTACTGCACCGGTGTAAGTTGTGAAAAAATAATAATAATCGGATTGACTTCCTTCCCACCCGCTTGTGCCATAGCCGTAATCAAAATCCCACAGCGGTCCCATACTTATTTTTGCCCCCTTATCTTTATACATATATAAACTTCTCGGACCGGAGGGGGAACTTGTGGGCGAGCCAAAATCGATATTCATAATAAATTCTTGGACAAGTGCGTATTTTGCAAAAGTAGCCATATCAATTAAATTACGGTAACCGTTTTCGGGAAAATTTGCAGACTTAACGGAATCGGTTAGTTCGTTAATGTTTTGTTTAACAAAATCATAAGCGGAATTTGTCATAGTGTATGGCTCAACCTCAGGACTTTTTATCGCAATAGGCAAATTGTAATTTGAAGATGTGAACATAGGTTGTTCGTCTTCCGCAACATCTAATAAAACAAACCATCCTTCATTTTTATCAATATTAACTCTGCCTTCGCCAACTTGATTTTGCTCCGTGAGCATATATTGTCCGTTGTAAGTTCCGTTCAAATACAAAGCGATATGATTAACCGAATGATTAAAAGGCATTCCCATTCTCCGTCCCATTTCAAATGCCGCGGCGTTCATTAAAAAAGTTCTGTCTCTCGGTTCGGATAAGAGCACCCAACTTTTTGCGGCGGGTAATCCTAAGAGAGAAGTTTTTTTGTCAAATTTTATTCTATAAGGTTTTTTGTCATAATCAGTCCAAGTTATATTTCCTCTGCCTCTTATTGAATCCGTAAATCCCGTTTTTGATACATTGTTTGCGGAATTTTTTGGGTCGGTTAGCGAAAATTCCATTGTTATGTATTTTGTTCTGCTTGAAATTGCCGCACCGTCTTTTGTGTTTATTCTCACAACGGGAACACCGTAATCTGTTTCTTGTGCAACTGTAAAAGAAATAAACAGGCAGAGAAAAATTGCCGACTTAAACTTCATAAACATCACCGACCTCCAAAACCGCCGCTTGAGCCGACAGTTGTAATTTTACCGCTCACAATTGCCTGCGAACTCTCGGCACTTCCGCCAGACCAACTCGCATCCGTGTAATAACCGTGCCAAACATTTTCACCGCCGCTAATTGTTCCGTTGTAAGAAATCGTGTAAGTTCCGTTTGCAAAATCGGGACTTGAGAATAACAAAACTTCTTTTGAATTATAACTTCTGGGAACTTCAAATGTCAAAATATTTTTACCGCTTGAATTTTCAATATGAATTGTTTTAACACCGAAAGCGGTTGTGGTATATACAAGTGAATTTTGCGATGATGCGGTGCTCGGCGTGCTTGTTGCGCCTCCAATGCCTATTACAATTCCGCCGTTGATTTTTAACGGGTTAGAATCGCAGTCAATACCTTCTTCGGGACTGACATCGCCGGCGGAAACAATCACTCCGCCGTTAATTTCAATTCCGCCCGAACCGTTTACATCTATACCGTCGTTATTGCTCGAATTTGCGTAAATGTAGCCCCCGTTTATGGTTAGTTTTGTTGCCGCGTTTATGCAGTCGTCATAACATTCAAGTTCCAAGTATCCGTCGTTTATTGTGAGTGTGCTTTTGCTCTCCAAGCCCTCGGCTCCGGCACCTATTGTTGAAATCCTTATATTTCCGCCGTCAATGGTTATTGTGCCGTCTGCTTTTATCGCCTTTGCCGCAGTGCCCGAACTTCCCTGCTTTCCGCCTCCAAAGCCGCCGCCCGTTCCGCCCCCTGATGTTCCGCCAAAGGTTTCGCCTGTGGTTGTAACGGAAATGTTTCCGCCCGAAATGACAATATTTTTATTTGCGTTAATGCCTTTACCTCCAGCTCCCGTGCTCTTTATTGTGAGAGTTCCGCCTAAAATTTTAACACCGTCCGTTTTTATTCCCGCCGCAGAACTCGTATCTGCAGGGCTAACCGAATTATCAACACTCGCCTCGCCGCTCGTGAGAATTTCAACCGCTCCGCCTTTCATTTCAAAAATACTGTCGCATTTAATTCCCTTGCCGCCTTTGCTCGTAACGGTCAGCACCAATTTTCCGTTGTTTATTTTAACATAATCATCAACCGCAAGGGCGTGTTTGTAGTTGCCGTTTATTTCCAATGTGCCTGTCCCAAAAAATTCCAATTGCCCTTCGCTAAAAAACGCACCTTTTGCATCTTCTGTTTCGTTTTCCGTGTAATTTGAACCGTCGGTTAAATAATTTTTTGTGCCTTCAACCAGATTGACTGATATTTTTTTGCTGTTTTGAATGTTTATTGCGGGGTTGCTTGGGTTTGTTATGTTTGCACCGTTCAAATAAAGTCCGAATCTGTTTGTGGTGTAAATTTTGAGAGAACCGTTTGCGGTTTTTCCGCTGACTATAATGTTGTATTCCGTGCTTGTTGAGGTGTTATTTACAACTACCGTTTCGCCGTCTGCCGTAATTTTCACTTCACTTGTAAAAGCATTGGTGATTGTGGGGGCACTGCCGTTGTTGTATTTAATCATAATAGGGTATTGGAGTCCCAAATTATCTAAATCGGTTTTTAGTGTGTCGGTAGGGTCTTTGGGTAGCGGTTCGGTATCGCCTTCGGAATTTCCGCTTTCGACTTTTTTATACACTTCAATTTCTTTTTCGCCGCTTTCAATTCCGCTTTTGTTTATTGAAACTTTAATTGTTCCCTCTTTTTCAACTGATGCGAGTGCAAGCGTGTATGTTTTTACCGCTCCTTTTAAAGTGCCGACTGTAATTTGCCCTGTTCCGTTTTTCACGGAAATTTCATTTGCGGAAAGTCCCGTAACCTCATCGCTGAAATTGAAAACAATGGCTGAGGTTGTTGCAGTTTCTGCCGAACCGCCCTTTTGTTCTGCGTTAAAGGTTATGCCCTCTCCGTTGTTTGAAGTGCTATCGCTGCAAGATGTGAATAGAAGGGGTATAAACGCGAATGCAATTAGGAAAAAAGATAAAAAGAACTTTTTCATAGAGTAAATATATATTTTTAATTAAAAGAACGAGTGCTAAAAAACAATTTTACTTTTTAATGTGATATTTTGGCATTTAAATTGTAAATGTACGAAAAAAACTTTAGTAACTACCTTCCACTTATGCCCGCAATTTTTCTACATTACCTATTATGCCCACCATAAAGCCAACTAAAAAGTCCACCGCCATACAATGGCATCCCGCCTCATTTAGTGCGGTGCAACCTACAAATAGAGCAAAGTTTAAAGGGTAGAGAGTAAAGTTGAACAACCAGATTTTATCTCAACTCTCTTCTCTACACTCTTTTAACTTATAGTAAGGAGATAATCGATATGAAGTCAAAACTTACAATAGAAGATGTGCTTGAACGCACGGGCTGGACAAAGGAATTGGAGGCTCGGGGTGAGGCTCAATTGCTGCAAAAAATCAAAAAACTGATTAAGCAATCCTCCAGTTTAAAAGAATTGGAAGCGAAATTAGGGTGATTGTTTGAGATTGCAAAAGTATATGCATAAGCCTGTGGAGGTGGAGAAGAAAAACCATTCCTCGTCATTCTACTCTTTGGATAGGCAGAAAAGAAAAAAATAAGTTAGTCTGCCCAGTCGCCTGTCGGCTTGGTGTCCCGTGTCGGGGCACGAGTATGACACAAAAGGGTGGTTCTTTAACAAGGGAACGCGGTGTGGATAGAACGCACCAAAAAAGTTTGCACAATTTAAAACAATATAAAAACCAAAAGCGCAGCCGAAAGCAATAGGGAAATCACAATTTGTGCAACCCACAGCATATGGGAAATTTTATATGCCTTTTGGCGTTTTATGCTCCAAGCGGGAATTTCACTGTCGTTTTTTCGATTTAACCACATTTTTATCTTCCAAATCAAAATCCTCTATCTGCAATAAACTCGATTTTCTAAACACCATCGCCCGTTCCACCGCGTTTTCCAACTGCCGAATATTCCCCTGCCATTTTTGTTTCTGCAAAAGTTCCATAGCATCGTCGCTTGAACCCTCCACCGCATAACCGTTTTCCTCGTTAAACTTATTTATAAAGTAATTTACCAAAGGGGGAATATCCTCCGCCCGTTCGCGGAGCGGCGGAACATGCAGAGGAACAACGCTTAAACGATAATACAAATCCTCGCGAAAAGTTCCCTTACTGACCTCATTTTTCAAATCTCGATTCGTAGTGCAAATTAAACGAACATCAACTTTAATCTCGTCATCGCCTCCAACACGAACAACAACCCTTTCCTGCAAAACACGCAACAATTTACTTTGCATTGCAAGCGGCATCTCGCCGATTTCATCGAGCAAAAGAGTTCCGCCGTCGGCGAGTTCAAATTTCCCGCGCCGAGTTTTTAATGCACCCGTAAAAGATCCCTTCTCGTGCCCGAATAATTCACTCTCAATAAGCGATTCAGGCAACGCCGCACAATTGATTTTTATAAACGGACCGCCCGCTCTTAAACTTTGATAATGCACCGCACGAGCCAAAACCTCTTTTCCCACGCCCGATTCTCCCGTGATTAAAACCGATGCATTTGTGGGTGCAACCGTCTCTACAAACTTATTCAACTCAATGTATTTTTCACCCTGCCCTATAAAATCCTTCCCCACAAGTCGTTTTTTCAACGCAGAATTTTCTTGCCGAAAGCGATATTTATCGAGCACCATATTGACCGCGTGCTCCAAAATCTCGGACTTCGTTAAATTATCACCCTTCTCAATAAAATGATCTGCCCCGTTTTGCAAAGCCTCAACCGCCGTCTCTATTGTGCCAAACGCAGTCATCATCAAAAAAGGTTGTGAAGGTCTGTCTTTTTTTATCACCTTCAACAAATCAATTCCTGTCATACCGGGCATTTTGTAATCTGAAATCACCAAGTCGGGATTCAGAACTGTAATTTGTTCAAGTGCAACCTGCGGATTTGCCGCCACCGAACACCTGTGCCCGCTCAATTCAAGCGTGTCTGCGATCATATCGCGCATAATTTCTTCGTCATCCACCACAAGAATTTTAGCCATTGGAGGGGAATGTAGAAAAAGTTGAGAGAGTAGAGAGTAGAGAGTAGAGAGTAGAGAGTAGAGAGTAGAGAGTAGAGTTTGTAGGGGCGTGGTTTTTAACCCGCCCGTATCATTGTAGGGGCGAATACTATTCGCCCCTACATCGTCATTCCCGCATAGGCGGGACACAAAGCCGATAGGCGACTGCGGCTGGAATTATTTCAAATTTGACAAATCCAATTTATTTTTCTATATTTGAGGCTTATGATGTTTGGGTTGCAAAAATATATGCATAAGTTTGTGGGTGAGGGTTTCCGCTACCCCCCTCATTCATCCCCAATAATCGCTAATTCCTCGTGCGAGCGTGAGGTGTATTTGATCGAGATCCCCCCCCCCCCACGACTTGGTATGTATTAGTTTTGCAATGCCTCGCACCTATGGGGCATTATGAAAGTCTTAGCAACCGCCGAATACAACGAGTTTGTAGACGCAATCAAGAGCAACGACAAACAGATAATCTGCTACGGCACCGGGTCGGTTGCGTTATCCTCCGAGGATATTTTCCGAAAATCCGGGATTGATAAAAACCTCTGCTGTTTCATAGACAGAAATCCTAAAAAGCACGGAACAACGCTTGCCTTCTCCGGCAGAGATGTTATTATTCGCGGTATTGACGAACTTTGTGCTATGGATTTGTCGAACAAAGTTTTACTGCTTACTCTCGAAGTATTTGGAGCGGTGATTGAAAGTTTGAACCAATACCCTGAACTTGACAACTTGGAATGCTACATATTTCCCGCACTTAACCGTTCGTATATAAAACAAGCAATAGCAAACGATGAATTCTGCAGGAGCGGTTACAAAATAAGAGGCGGAGAGGAACGCATACCGAGAACTATTCACTATTGCTGGTTCGGTGGCACGGAAATACCTCCGTTTATGAAAGAGTGTATAGCAAGTTGGAGTGAACACAATCCAAACTATGAGATTGTCAAATGGAATGAGAACAACTACGATGTTTATCAAAATAACTATATAAAACAGGCGTATCAGGCAGGAAATTATGCATTTGTATCTGACTTCGCAAGACTTGATGTACTGTATAAGCACGGCGGTATTTACTTTGACACAGATGTGAAAGTCCTGAAAAATTTAGACGATGTGCTGTATAATAATTCGTTTATCGCATACAGCAAGTGGTCGGTGCTTAATAGTGCGGTCAGCGGAAGCATGGCAGGAAATGAGATAATTCAGAAAATGCGTGATTATCCCCGCAGTACAATTGATTTTGTAAATACGGACGGCAGTTATAACCTTGATAATAACAGCGTATATGAATCTGCAACGCTTGCAAAATTTGGATTCCATAAGAATTTTATTCATCAATCTATTATGGGTATGACGGTATATCCGCCGTGTTTCTTTTCGACTGCGGTAATGTCCGGACTTAACTACGACATTGACGAACGCACATACGCCGTACACTATGCGGTTGGCACTTGGTTCGATTCTAAACGCACAGCAGAACTTATGCAAACTAATGCATACATAGCGAATTTGAAAAATACTTTGGAACGGCACTGAATGTTTAACGACAAAACATTATTGATAACAGGCGGAACTGGTTCGTTCGGCAACGCTGTTCTGAAACGGTTCCTCGCTACCGGAGTTAAGGAAATCCGTATATTTTCACGCGACGAAAAGAAGCAAGACGATATGCGCAAACTCTATAACAACAGCAAAATCAAATTTCATATCGGAGATGTTAGAGATATATCAAGCATACGAAACGCTATGAACGGTGTAGATTATATTTTTAATGCTGCCGCTCTTAAACAAGTACCATCTTGTGAGTTTTTCCCTATTGAGGCTGTTAAAACAAATGTTCTTGGAACAGATAATGTTTTAACCGCAGCAATTGAATTTGGTGTTAAAAAGGTCGTGTGCTTATCTACGGATAAGGCCGCTTACCCAATCAACGCGATGGGTATAAGTAAGGCGATGATGGAAAAGACCTTTATTGCAAAATCAAGAACTACGGACAAAACTCTTATTTGCGGCACTCGATATGGCAATATTATGTGTTCTCGCGGCTCTGTTATTCCGCTGTTTGTGGAACAGTTGAAAACTAGCAAACCGCTTACCATTACCGACCCGAATATGACGAGATTTTTGATGAGCCTTGATGAGGCTGTGGATTTAGTTTTGTTTGCTTTTCAAAACGCAGTCGCAGGAGATTTGTTTGTTCAAAAAGCCCCTGCTTGCACAATAGGCGTTTTGGCACAGGCTGTAAAAGAACTTTTTAATTCGGATGTGCCTGTAAATTATATAGGTATTCGCCATAGTGAAAAGAAATATGAAACTCTGCTCACAAAAGAGGAATGCTTACACGCAACGGATTTAGGCGACTTCTATCGTGTTCCCGCCGATAACCGCGATTTGAACTATGAACAATATTTTGAGCATGGCAAAACAGAACCGTCAAAATTAGAAGAGTTTAACTCAAACAACACTACACAACTCGACACTGAAAAAACAAAGAGAAAACTCCTTGAAACGGATTATATAAAAATGGAGTTGGGTGTATGAACACAGATGAAAAGCAAATTTATGACAGTTTGTCCGATGATAAAAGCAAAAAGATTTTTGAATTAAGAAAGCAGTATAAAGAAAACGGCAATGCAAATTTTTGTGAAATTTATGACGGCGTTACATACGATTTTGAACACTTGAAAAACTATTTGATTGGTAAAACCTATGCGATTTATGGAGCGGGTGACGGATGCAACAAATTAGTTAAAATATTAGAAAAATTTTCTCTTAAAGATAACTGTTTAGCCATATATGACAGTAACTCTAAAATTCAGGGAACAACTTTAGGTGGAATAGAAATAACTGCGTTTGACGGGATTGAGTCGGATTTAATAATCGTTTCGCCAACATTATGTTCTAAAAATAATGAAATATGCGATTATTTAACTTCGCAACACATATCGTCTTGTAGGATAATAAAATTCTGCGAATACATCGCCGAAGATGATATAAATCAATATTTCGATAAAATTATAGTTGGGGAGAACCTCAGTGAAAAAGAAGTGTTTGTAGATGGAGGTTGTTATGATTTTAACACGAGTAAAATGCTGATTTCATTTTGCCCGAATGTTAAGAAAATAATTGCTTTTGAACCAAATCAAAAGCAAATCTCAATAATAAACGAAGTGGCGAAAGATATTGGCTTTAATGCTCTTAAAGTGATAAATGGCGGTTTGTGGAGCGAAAATACTCAATTATTGTTCTCATCCATAGGTTTCGACCGAGCATTTCAGGTGTCGCCAAATAACAATGGTGAAAATATAGCAGTTTATGCACTTGATGATGTTATTGAATCCGATGATGAAATTACTTTTATAAAAATGGATATAGAGGGAGCGGAATTAGAGGCGTTGAAAGGTTGCGAAAAGACAATACGAAAATACAAACCGAAACTTGCGATTTCAATATACCATAAACCGAATGATTATGTGGAAATACCGAAATATATTTTATCACTTGAATGGAATTATAAACTATATATGCGTCATTATACCAACTTTGAAAATGAAACCGTGCTATATTGTGTATGAAGGGCGGATTTAATGAAAATATTAGTTTTAGGTGCGGGCGGAATGGCAGGACATACCATAGCGATTTATCTTAAAGAAAATGGATATGATATTACGGGCTTTGCGAGGCGTGAATTGCCTTTTTGTAAAACGATAGTTGGTGATATTACAACCGTTAATATTGCGAACCTTGTAAAAGATTATGATGTAGTTATAAATTGTATAGGTTGTCTTGTTAAATCGGTTGATAATGATATTAAAAATGGTATTTATATAAATTCATATTTACCGCATTTGCTTTCGGCAAGTGCAAAACGAGTTATTCACTTGAGCACAGATTGTGTATTTTCAGGCAAAGACACGCCTAAGAAAGGTTATACCGAGAATGATTTTAGAAGTGCGGATTATGCCTATGGCAGAACAAAGGCACTCGGTGAGTTGAATAATAATAAAGATTTAACTTTCAGAATGTCGATTGTAGGACCAGATATAAATGAAAACGGAACAGGCTTATTCCATTGGTTTATGAAACAGCAGGGTGAAGTTTCGGGTTATTCAAAAGCAATTTGGGGCGGTGTGACAACGATTATTCTTGCCAACGCTATTCACGCGGCGTTAGAACAAAGAATTACGGGACTTTATCACCTTACAAACGGTGAAAAAATCAGCAAATTTGAATTGCTGAAATTATTTAACAATTTACGAAAAGAACCTGTTTCAATTTTACCGTCAGAGAATGTGATTGAAGATAAATCAATTTGTTGCACAAGAACGGATTTTAATTTTGTTGTTCCGTCTTATGAAAGTATGGTTGGAGGTATGGGCGAGTGGATACAGACACATGGAAGCTTGTATTTCCGATATAAAATCGGAGGTTTCATATGAGTTATAATTATGGACATGATATTCTAAACGCTGTATCAGAGCGGAACGATTTGAAAATCTGTATCTTTGGAGCGGGCGATTATGGTATGCGTATGTATCATATGTTAAAAGTATGTAAGATTAAGGCTGCAATGTTTTCGGATAACAACCCGTTGAAGTGGGATACAAAAGTTGTCGATGAAGTGAAGTGTTTTAATCCGAAAAGCTTACTTGATGATACGAAACTTCGAGTTATTGTTGCGGTCAAGAATAATCAAGATGTTATTGCGGATGATTTGAGAAATAGAGGATTTGATAAGATTGTCTTAATGAGTGAAATTGAAGAAGAAATTAACGAGAGAATAGACGAGATAATCAATGGTTACGGAGTGGATTTGGTGAAATATATGTCTGTAACAGGGCGTGGAACAGATAAATGCTTGGAAAATGACTGCTTTCCAATGCCTGTCCATTTTTATCAACCGGTACCAAACATCAAAGATTTAGAACGTCGAAATATTTGGGATAAGGTAAGCGGGCTTGACGGCGTAGTATGGGAACCGAACAAGTATTTAGCGAATTTATCCGAGTTGTCAGCGTATCAACCAAAGCAGAGTTGGCCGCGTCAGCAAACGGACGATGCGATGGAATTTAATTTGGATAATACGTCTTTTTCTTATATGTGCGCATCTGCATTGTACGGTATGATTCGCAAATACCGACCAAAGCGTATTGTTGAAATAGGATCGGGAAATTCATCTAAAGTTATAAGACAAGCACTGCTTGATAATAGTAGCGATGATGAGAATTGTGAATTTAATTATACGATTATTGACCCCTATTGTGCATTTGATGAACAAATGTTTACGGGGGGGGGTATAAATGCAACAACATTGAAAATTCCTGTCGAAGAGAGCGGTATTGGCTTATTTAAGGAACTGGAAGAAAATGATATTTTATTCATTGATTCCTCGCATACGGTATGTATTGGCGGCGATGTTAATTTTGAGATATTAGAAGTGCTTCCTGTTTTGGCAAATGGAGTAATTGTACATTTCCATGATATTAGTCTTCCGTATGAATATCCAAAAATTTATGCGACTAACCCCGCTTTTAGAGTGTTCTGGACGGAAAGCTACCTTTTGCAGGCGTTTCTAGCATTCAATAATCAGTTTGAAATATTGCTTCCTGTTCAACACTTATGCACCAAACATTTTGATGAAGTTAGAAAACTCTATCCTCAGATGCTTGTGCCATTTGATTGGTCAAGTGCAAGTATGTGGATTAGACGAAAATAGAAGGTGACTTGATAATGAATAGATTAAAGCTGATGACGATTGTCGGCACACGCCCCGAACTTATCAAATTGTCCGAAACAATTAAAAAAGCGGATAAGTATTTCGACCATATTTTCGTTCATACAGGGCAGAATTACGATAAAAACTTGAATGATATATTTTATGATGATTTGAATTTACGGCGACCTGATTTGTATCTTAATGTTGTTGGAAGCAATTTAGGTGAAAGCATCGGCAATGTAATATCAAAATCTTACAATGCGTTGAACGAGATAAAACCCGATGCGGTTTTGATATTAGGTGATACGAACTCTGCGTTATCCGCAATATCTGCAAAACGCCTTAAAATACCAATTTTTCATATTGAGGCTGGCAACAGATGCTTTGACCAAAATGTTCCCGAAGAAATCAATCGCAAAATTGTTGACCATATAAGTGATGTAAATTTGCCATATACGGAACACGCAAGGAGAAATTTACTTGCCGAGGGATTAAAAGCGGAATATATGTTTGTTACAGGTTCGCCTATGCGTGAGGTTATTGAGGCAAACAAGGCAAAAATCGATGCGAGTAATGTGCTTGAACGGCTTACCCTTACCGAAAAACAGTATATTGTTTTGTCTGCACATCGAGAAGAAAATATTGATAAGGCAGAAACTTTTGAATCTCTAATTTTGGCTATAAATACTCTTGCGGAGCAATACCAAGTTCCAATTATATATTCTGTTCACCCACGCAGTGCAAAATTTATAAAGGAACGGAATGTAAAGTTTCACGATTTGGTTCGGCAAATGCCACCGTTTTCATTTACCGATTATATTGCACTTCAAAAGAATTCGCTTTGCGTAGTTTCCGATAGCGGAACGCTTGCCGAAGAGAGTTCGATTTGCAATTTCCCTGCCGTGAGCATACGCACCTCAACCGAACGACCGGAGGCGGTTGATAAAGGCGGGTTTGTGATTGGGGGGGTAGCGGCGGAAAGCATATTACCATCAATAGAAATTGCGATAAAAACTCATAATAACACTGATAAATCGAAAGTAATTGATTATTCTGACGATAATTTTTCAGTTAAGATAATTAAAATTATACAAGGCTATGCAAATATTGTAAATTTACCCTAATGCCCTCTTATCCCGACATCCCCACGCCCCTGCCCATAGGCAATAGTTTCTTTGACAAGCTCATTGAAAACGGTTGCTACTATGTCGATAAAACTCTGTTAATCAAAGACCTGCTCGATAAAAAAGCCGAGGTTACCCTGTTCACGCGCCCACGCCGCTTTGGCAAAACTCTAAACCAGACCATGCTCAAGTGCTTTTTCGAGGACACTAGGGAATTGGGGCGTGGGGTATGGGGTACGGGGGATAAACGGACTCTGTTTAACGGTCTTAAAATCGAGGCAGCAGGCGAGGGTCGATATATGGAGTGGCAGGGGCAGTATCCGGTGGTGTACCTCTCGCTCAAGGGAGCCAAGCAAGGGAGCTGGGAACTCTCATACGCGATGCTAAAAACAACCATAATGGATGAATTTAGACGGCACGACTACCTGCTTGACGATGAACGGCTTGCAGAAAAAGAACATTATATACGCATAATGCAAGACAAAGGGAGCGACAAAGACTATGCCCAATCGCTTAAATTCCTTACCGAGTGCCTAGAGAAACACCATAACAAAAAAGCTATAATTCTCATAGACGAATACGATGTTCCCTTAGAAAATTCGTGGTTTCGCGGTTTTTATAGTGAGATGATAGATTTCATCCGTTCGTTGTTTGAATCTGTGCTTAAAAACAATTCATATTTGGAATTTGCCGTACTTACCGGGTGTTTAAGGGTATCTAGGGAGAGCATTTTTACGGGATTAAACAATCCTAAAATGGTGTCTATCCAAAATAGGGAATACGCCGAGCATTTTGGCTTTACCCAAAGCGAGGTGGAGACCATGCTCCATTATTATCACTTGGAACACCGCACAGAAGATTTTAGGAGCTGGTACAACGGCTACCTGTTTGGCGACACAAAGGTTTACAATCCATGGAGCGTAATAAACGCCGTGGACGATTTAAAAGGGCACCCCAACATATTCCTTGCCCCCTATTGGTCAAACACCAGCGGTAACGACATTGTGCGGAAGCTCATTGACAAAGCCGATGATGCGGCAAAGAAAGACTTAGAAACTTTGATTGCCGGAGGCGTTATCCAAAAGATAATCCACGAAGACATTACTTATAACGAAATGGAAGATAGCATCGATAATATTTGGAACTTTTTATTTTTTACAGGTTACCTTACAAAGAAAAATGAAGGTGTGGACGAAAAGAATAGATT
>BNUP01000019.1 GCA_025997455.1 Fibrobacterales bacterium
AAGACCTCTCTCGTTTCCATAGAGGAGTTCAAGGCACGGTTCGCCGAAACAGAACGCTGTCTGCTGATACAGAAACGCAGGAAGAAACGACCACTGCAATTAGCACCCGATTAACTTCGTGCGTATGGGGGTATAGGGTGTGGGGTGTGGAAAACTCGGCAGTGCGGATTTATAGAGTTGAAAGTGTAAAGTTATTACTCTTTACTTTTTTCACTTTACACTCCCCTCTCCCATATTTGCACCGCCGAGTTCCCCATACCCCACACGCCACACCCCATACCCCAAAACTTTCTACCTTTCCCAAATGCAAATAGACTTTGTGCCGCACGGTAATGAACAGAATTTTTCGCTAACGGAAAGTTTTGCACCGGATTTTTTTAAGGAATTGCACTTAAAAGATAAACTCAACGGGTCATTTGTCGTCACAAAAGAAAAAGGCGGTTTTGCAATTCGCGGCACGGTCAGCGGAGTTCAGGAATTTGAGGATGCCCGCACACTTGAGAATTTTGACCGTCCCTTTGAAATTGAAGTGGAAGTTATAGTTTTACGCGAGCAAGGTCTAAGCACGCAAGTCGAAGATGACGGATCGGAAGATTTTTTCACCCTCAAAATTCCCCCTTCTCAAAAATTCGCCGACTTAACCGAAACCATTCGCCAACTGATAATCCTGCAAGAACCTATGATTGCGTTAAAGGAATAAGGGTTTGAATTCGGAAAAATTCTGCCGTGCCCTCTGCTTTTTCTTTGTATTGCTGGGTATCGGTATGCGAATAGCGTTATTTGTGCGAACCGAAGATTTATATTTGGAAAATTCTTGGTCTTCCCTGACTGCTGGAATTTTGTTGTTGCCGCTTGCATACACATTTGCACTCCGTCAATTCGGTGTTCATTTTGCCTGCATATTTTTGTTTTTATTGGTATCAAATGACGGTTTATTGTATTATTCGGTGAGTTCGGAAAGGTGGATATTCGATGCATTTTTTATAGTGTTGATTTTATACGCCTCGACAGTGAAAAAATTGTTCCTTCTCTTTTTACCGTTTTATTTTTTATATATGGTTTTGGCATTACCCGACTCCCTGCAAAATCAATATCTAAATCTTCAAGATTCCGCAGGCATTCGTCACGGTTCGGTAATTTTTTCTCTATGGTTTAAGAACTACTTTATTCAAATTATCGGACGACACTTTATAAATTTTCATTGGTTTGTATTTGGAGTATTTGTATGGATTAACGCTCTAATTTTTGCGGCATTGTTTGTAAGCGGGTTGTTGTTATTGCGAACTTCTTCCGTAGGCGAAAGACCTGAGCAACGGCAATTTATCTCTAATAAAAACATTTCACTTGTTGTTTTGGCATCTGTTTGCGTTTTAGCAGTTTCTTACTTTGCCAAACTGTATCCGCTCGGAATTCCGTTTGACGATTATATGCGCATAATGCGAAATTGGGCACAGATGCAAACCGTCGGTGCAAAATATATCTTGTTTATAATGCCTATTGCATTTATTCCCGCAGCGTTTTGCATTCACAGAATTTTCTTAAAATTAAGATTACACATTTTTATAATCGTAATGAGTATTCTTGCACTGCTCGCAGTTTCGGCAAATGTGATAAGAATTACAAAAGGAATGGGAACTCCCGAAATTACCGCTGTTATGAATGAGGCAAAAAAATTTTCAAGTCCTCAAAGTTTAATTTACCTGCCAAAATCAACACTCCCGTTTTACAAAAATTACGCGGAACACAATAACATTGAGCAACCGTATTTCGTAATAGAAAATATAACCGAAATAGAAAATGCAGATTTGCAGGATGCAATTTTTCTATTCGCCTATAATGATATTAACAGCGTTATTTTAGCGAACAAAATTACAGACCATCTGCAAAAAAATTATTCCGGCAGAATAAAAGGTTTTTCCGCAAAACAATGCGGTTTGGCGGTGGTAAAAACAACAGAGGTGAATAATTTTCTATGAAAATTGACCTCCATTTACACACAATTCACTCCGATGGAATGCTGTCGGTAGAAAAAGTTTTACAACTTGCAAAATCAAAAAATATCGGATGCGTTTCCATAACCGATCACGATACTTTTGCCGCATATAACGAGGCTCCCAAAATTGCTGCCGAACTCGAACTTGAACTTATAACGGGAATAGAACTCAGTGCAACTTATAACGAAAAAGATATTCATATTTTGGGTTATTTTTGTGATACAAATAACACGGAATTTTTGCAGGCATTGAAAGTGCAGCACAACCACCGAAAAGAGCGCGTTAAAGAATCACTTGAAAAATTGCAAAATTTCGGGCATAAAATTTTATACTCACAAGTTGAAAAATACTGTTCTGGAAATTGCATAGGAAGACCGCATATTGCCCGTGCAATGTTAGAGCAAAAAATTGTTTCAACATTTGCGGAAGCGTTCGATAAATATTTGGGCGACAAAAAACTTGCATACTCACCTTTGCGCGGTTTCACTCCGCAAGAGGCGATTAACTACATAAAAATATCAGGCGGAATTGCAGTTATGGCACACCCGGAATACACGGATTGCGATTATTTAATTCCCGATTTGGTGAAATGGGGAATTGAAGGTATTGAGGTTTATAACTACAAAACAAAAAGCAGTGTGCAGAAATATAAAAATGTCGCACAAAAATATAATTTGGCAATAACGGGCGGCAGTGATTTTCACGCAGAAAATTGCGGCTTGTTCGGGTTTGATTTACCGTATTCTTTGGTTTCTGCCCTACGCGAACGAAAAAAATTTTGAAGCAATTCCGCACTCTCTTTTTCCAATAAACCGCTCTCAATTTCAACAAAATTTTGTGCTCTTTCGGTTGCCTCCGCAGCACCGCTGTTTGCACGAGTATCTTTTGCCGCAAAAACCACTTTTGAAATTCTGCTGTTGATAATTGCACCCCAGCACATTGGGCAAGGTTCCATAGTCACAAAAAGTGTCGCACCGTTTAACCGCCAATTTTGTAAATTTTTTCCCGCATCATTTATCGCCAAAATTTCTGCGTGTGCCGTTGCACTATTTTGATTTTCTATTCCGTTTCGCCCAATTCCCAAAATTTCACCGTTTCGCTCCACCACCGCCCCAACCGGCACTTCGCCTTCCTGTGCAGCCTCCCGCGCCTCATTTAACGCCATAAGCATAAATTTTTCGGAATGAATGAGAGACATTGCTTTTGGGGAAGGTAGAAAGTTTTGGGGTATGGGGTGTGGCGTGTGGGGTATGGGGAACTCGGCGGTGCAAATATGGGAGAGGGGAGTGTAAAGTGAAAAGAGTAAAGAGTAATAACTTTACACTTTCAACTCTATAAATCCGCACTGCCGAGTTTTCCACACCCCACACCCCACACCCTATACCCCATTTTTCTACATTCCAATCTGAGGAATTTTGAAAATGAAATATCGAGTTGAAGAAGCGATAGATAGAATGGAAAGGCAAACATTTTTGAATATGCCGTTGCGAAAGGCGGTATTGCTGTTCTCTGTGGCTTTTTTTGTGGCAGTTGTGGCGGTGAGCGTGGTGTCGTATTACTTTGCCATTAGGAAGACTCTGGAAGATTCCATTGCGGGCGAACTTAATCGAATTGTGGAAACTCGAAAAATTGAACTTAGTGCGGAACTCGATAAGGAGATTTCAGTCACGCGAATTTTAGCGGACAGTCCAGTTTTGAGGGCTTATTTTGCCGAGCCGGAGAACGATGTATATAGGCAAAGCGCGTTCAATGTGTTCCAAAGTTATAAACAATACCTTCAAGATGAGATGTTATCTTGGATAAATGTTAAGGATATGGCGTATTTTGTGAACGGGCAGTTTATGGAAAATTACGATTCCGCAAACCCGAATCACTCTTGGTTTTTCCGCACCTTGCACGATGAAAATCCGCCGAATTTAGAAGTGGATTTTGATTACCTCAGCAGATTAACCTACGATTTTTACATAAATTTTCCCGTGTATGCAAATGAGAACGGGGTTCAAAAAGCACTCGGCGTAATTTGCAACAGGATTTCACTCACGCAGTTTATCAACTCGCTGAACCTGCCGCCCAATGTATATATTTTTGATAAAAACGGCATTATTGTCGGTGCGGCAGACCAAAAATTAGCAAAGGAGAAAAAGACACTTGCGGATTTGTTCAAAGATGACAGTCACGAAATTTTGTTGCAGGCTATGAATGCTAAAAGCAATTCAATTGAAGAATTATCTTTGAACGATTTTCGATATGCGGTGGCGAATACCGACTATTTGAATCTGTATATAGTGGCAAAGGACAGTGTCGGTTTGAACAGAATTTTATATGAGCCTACGACTTTTGTTTTCTTGTCGCTTTTAGTTTTAATGCTTATTGTCTTTGTGATTTTTAACAGGTTTATTTTCTCCGTTCTCAACCCTATGAGTAAGAAGATGCAGGTTTATATGGAGAGTTCACTTGTGGATGAACTCACAAAACTTCCGAACCGCAGATTTTTTAATACCCGAATGCAAGATGAATGGAACCGAGCCGTGCGTGCCAAAGCCGTAATTAGTTTTTTGATGATGGATTTGGATAAGTTCAAAAATTATAACGATACTCACGGGCATTTGGAAGGGGATTTGCTTTTGCAGCAGACGGCGGCGGTGCTCAGCAGTTGTGCAAACAGACTTTCAGATATTGCCGCACGAATAGGCGGAGAGGAATTTTGCATTCTGTTGCCGAACACCGATGTTCAAGGGGCGGCAAAGTTAGCGGAATCAATTAGAGATGCTATGGAAAGAACGCACAAAGTGACTATCAGCATCGGGATAGCGAGCATTGTCCCCAATTTGGAATATCACAACATTCGCGATTTTATGAATATGGCAGACAGAAATTTATATAAAGCGAAGAATGCGGGAAGGAATAGGGTGGTGTGGTAAGCGCATTACTTGAGTTAGTCGATAATTACCAAAGCGTATTCGTTTTCTTCAAGAGGAAGTTTGTAAAATTCCACAAGGGAAGCCGAGAGCAGAGGGTCTTTTTTTTCTCTTAATTCGTCTATGGTGCGTTTTGACTTTACAGTTAAAAAATGACCTGTTTTTTTTAGAATCGATTTTGCCTTGTTAAAATCCTCCGCAAGCGAACCGACCGCTCGGCACGAAACAAAATCCATATTTTGCAAACCTGAACTTTCGGCGGAACTTTTCACAATTTGCAAATTTTCAATATTCAACTTTCGTTTAACCTCATTCAAAAATTCGCACCGTAATCTTCTGTTTTCCACCGCAAAAAAACTCACCGTTGGAAAATACAGTGCAAGCGGAACAACGGGAAAACCCGCCCCCGAACCGATGTCTGTCCAATTCGTCTGTGGGGTTGGGGTTGGGGTTGGGGTAGCAAACACCAAACTATCCGCAATATGCCTCGTCAGCAGTTTTCCCTCGTCATTTTTAGAAACCAAATTCTGCTTTTTATTCTCCTCCAAAATCAGTTCGCAAAATTCCAAAATCTTTTCCAAAAATTCGTTCCCGATTTGCAAACCCCGCTCCTCTGCAAAGGTGCGAAAAAGTTCAATATTTTTATTACTTTTCATAGGGATTTACTATATAATTCGCCTTCTGTATTCTGCTCGGAGTCAAAGTAGGAATAAGCCGAACAAACGGTGTAATCGGAAGGTTTTCGTGGGTTTGCGGAGGGGAGTCAAATTGAACCAATTCTTCCCGACCGTTTTCCCAAACATAATAATAATTTGCACGGGCGTGTAAAATCGGCTTTGGCGTGTGCATAGAAAGTGCGTGCAAAGTGGAAACTCCATACAAATTCCGTTTTTTAGCAAAACAAAAACCCTCACAAAATGCTATTCCCGCCCGAATGCCCGTGAAACTTCCCGGACCGAGAGTGACTAAAACCGATTTTATATTATTGGGCGATATAGTAGGCTCTGACGAACTCGTTAAGAGTTCGTCAGAGCCTACTAAGCGACACGGACGAACTGTGTTTTTATGCAAATTTAAGGGGTTTTCTGCCATTGGAATATACAGATTATCACAATTTCTTTTTAATGGGGCAGATATGCTTATTGTCCGCCATTGTTTATACAGATTATCACGACTCCTTTTTAATTGGGCGGCTATACTTATTGCCGTCGTCTCAGAAGAATTCCTTGTTTTATGAGATAAAGTTTGGGGGAGTTCTTCTGAGATCACTATATCGCACGACTCGTAAAGTTTATCAAGAAGAACCGCAATCTCCTCACCTCTCGCATTCGGCTCATTCAACTCCGATACCGTCTCAAAATCCGTGGAATACAACCCAAGCATCACTCCTATGCGCGAACAATCGACCGCAAGAATGAGTTCCATAACTATACTGCGGGTGCATTAGAAACAAACAGCGTTTGCGTGGGGTATGCAAAATCGATTTTCTTTCTGTCAAAAACATCTATAATCGACAAATTTATTTTTTGCTGCATATCCATATAAGTTAAATAATCGGGTTTTGTAATCCAAAAAACAAATTCATAATCAATGGAACTCGCACCGAAACCCTTCAAATGTCCTCGGTCAAAACGGGTGTTTTCCTGTTCTGCGATAATTCCCTTTACAATTTCAACTATCGCATTCAAATTTTCCCGCGTGGTCTGGTAAGTTACGCCAATTCCAAAGGTAATTCTGCGTTCTTTCATCCTCTTAAAATTACTCACCCTGCTGTCCAAAAGATCGCTGTTTGCCACCACAATTTGCTCACCTGTTGCCGAGCGAATGCGAGTAGTTTTAACGCCTATAGACTCAACCGTTCCAGACACTCCGCCAACTGTTATATAGTCGCCGATTTCAAAAGGTTTGTCGAGCATTATGGATATTGATGCAAATAAATCACCCAGAATTTTCTGAACCGCAAGTGCAACCGCAATACCTCCAACGCCCAAACCCGCGAGGAGCGACACAACCTTTACGCCCAAATTATCGAGGGTTAATAGTAAAATCACCGCCCAAATAAAGAACTTTCCGAGCCACCGAAGTATTGCCACCGCCGCATTTTGTGTTGGATTTTGATTATTCTTTTCGCTCCAATTTTTAAGCACGCCGTTAAAAACCACCGAGACCCAAATACCTATTTGAAAGAATGTTGTGAGGGTTAAAATTTTGAGCGGCACAAATGAATATTCTCCCAAATTCAACACCCGTGCACTGAAAAACAGGGCTATAGCCGCAAAAAACCAAAAACCGCTTTTTTTGAGTGCCCCAACCAAAACATCGTCTATATTTGTTCTTGTTTTTTTTGAAATTTTCTCTATTTGAATGCAAATTTTCCTAAACGCAAATTTTAATAAAAAGTAAATTGCAACCAAAAGTATCACCGCTGCAAACCAATGTGAAAGCGAATTACCCAAAAACACCACGCCCGCCTCTTTATCAAAAGCCCGCACAATTTCCGAATTGAGAATTTTATCCATTCGGGAAAGGTAGAAAAAAGTGTAAAGTTGAAATTGTAAAGTTGAAAGTGAAAAGTTATACTTTCAACTCTTGCACCGCCGCGTGATTTTTCTACATTTTCCCTACGGAGTGTTTTTTTATGAATTATGGCTCATTATACACTAACAGTTTTAGAAATGTTCTGGCAATCGCTCGAAAGGAAGCGACTAACGCAGGGAATGATTATGTGGGGTCGGAGCATTTAACTCTTGCATTGTTGCGTGAAGAAAACGGACTTGCGGCTAAAACGCTCAAAAATTTCGGATTTGATTTGGAGAATTTGCATTCAATAATAATGAATCAGGTCACGCCGAAAAATGCAGCACCGCAAGCGGCGGAACAACCTAAAATCACGGGACAGGATGTCAGCGTTCGATTTAGCCCGCAAGCAAAGATGCTTTTGGAAAATACCCTTCTCGAAGCACGAGCAATGGGTAGCAGATATGTGGGCACCGAGCACTTATTGCTCGCATTGTTAAATCCGAAAAACGATTCGGTTTCAAGGAATCTTTTGAACAGCCAATTCGGCATAGATTATGAAAAAGTTGGAAAGGAAGTGCAGGACATTATAAATGAAGACGAGAATCAAGACGATGATGAAATAGAAAACGATATTGCGAATGCCGCTGCAGGCTCACAAGAAAAACCAAAAAAATCCAAAACCCCGTTTTTAGATGCTTTCAGCAACGATTTAACCGAGTTAGCAAAGCAAGGTCGGCTCGAAAAAGTTATAGGCAGACAAAAAGAAATTGAGCGGCTTATACAGATTTTATCGCGCAAGAAAAAAAATAACCCTGTACTCGTAGGTGAGCCGGGTGTCGGGAAAACGGCTGTTGTCGAGGGTTTGGCACAAAAAATAGTTGCAAAGGAAGTGCCCGAAATTTTGGAGAATAAACGACTTGTTTCTCTCAATGTTGTTGCTATGGTCGCCGGAACAAAGTATCGCGGGCAGTTTGAAGAGCGCATTATGGGCTTTCTCGCCGAACTGCGAAAAAATCAAAATGTAATAGTGTTTATAGACGAATTGCACACCATAATCGGAGCGGGCGACGGCACCGGCGGGCTTGATGCCTCAAATGTTATGAAACCTGCACTTTCGCGGGGCGAAATTCAATGTATCGGTGCAACCACAAATAAGGAATACAAGAAATATATCGAGAAAGATTCCGCACTTGAAAGGCGTTTTCAGGGTATGGATATTCAGCCTCCGTCTATCGCGGATTCGGTGGAAATTCTGCACGGACTTGCACCGCAATATGAGCAGTATCACAAGGTGATATATGATGAGGCGGCATTGCACGCAGCGGTAACACTTTCGGACAGATATTTGAATGAACGGCAGTTGCCCGATAAAGCCATAGACATTATGGACGAGGCAGGTGCACAAACGAGAATTGCAAATATTACTCCGCCTCCCGAATTTTTTGAGAGGGAACGGGAACTTGGAAATGAACTGAAAAAAATAGATGTCGAAAAAAAGAATGCGGTGATAGATAAAAATTATCTTGAAGCGAGCAGACTGCGAAACTTGGAAGAAAATCTTAAACAAGAATTGAGCAACATTAAAGTTGTTTGGAATGCAAATAAAAAAGCCGAACCTATAATTGTAGATAGCGATAGGATTCGTGAGGTTATCAGCGGCATTACGGGCATTCCCGTTTCGCGCATTGACGAGAACGAGAGCCGAAAATTGTTGAGTATGGAAAAGGATTTAACGGAAAGAGTCGTTGGGCAAAGCGAGGCGGTAACTGCACTTTCAAAGGCTATTCGGCGCACACGCACTGGGTTGAGGAATACAAAAAGACCGGCATCATTTTTATTTTTGGGTCCCACCGGAGTCGGGAAAACCGAACTCGCCAAGGCTTTGTCAATTCAATTATTCGGCTCGGACGATGCGTTAATTCGCGTTGATATGAGCGAGTATATGGAAAAATACTCCGTATCGCGATTTGTCGGTTCGCCTCCGGGTTATGTTGGTTTTGAAGACGGCGGTCAATTGATTGAAAAGATTCGTAAAAGACCGCATTGCGTTTTGCTGTTAGACGAAATTGAAAAAGCGCATCCCGATGTGTTAAATATTCTGTTGCAGGTTTTGGACGACGGCAGACTTACCGACACACAAGGAAGAACGGTTAGTTTTAGAGATGCCGTGGTTGTGATGACTTCAAATGCAGGCTCAAAAGAGATTTCCCACAAGGGCGGAATGGGCTTTGTGAATAAATCCGAAAATGCCGATGATTCACGAATTGCAGATTCCGTTAAAGATGCCTCCAAGCGAATTTTTACGCCTGAATTTTTGAACCGCATAGACGAGCAAATTGTCTTTCACTGCCTCACAAAAAAGCATTTACTCTCGATAGTAGATATTCAAATTTCGGATTTACAAAACGATTTGAACGAGAAAAAAATCACCATTGAACTCGACCACGCGGCAAAGGAATTCATTATAAACGACGGTTTTGATGCCTCGCTTGGCGCGCGACCTTTGAGAAGGAGTATTCAGCGGTTGCTTGAGGATGAGTTGGCTGATAAATTTTTACGCGGCGATGTGAAAGAGGGAAGTAAGGTGAATGTGACGGTCGGCGAAAAGGAATTGTATTTTAATGTTGGAAACCTCTAAAAACTCTCTTTGTAACACAATTCCACAGATTTGAGTTTTTTGCTTAATTTTTTAAGCCCCTAAAAAAATCTGCGGCGGGCATTCGTTTTTTGCCTTCGCTTTGCACTTCCAAAACTTTGAGTGCACCATCGCCTGTGCCCACAAACACTTCATTTTTTTCAATTATAAATTTGCCCTTTTCTAAATTTTTTGGGCAGTTTATTTTTGGGTAGTTCGCAAAATCACCTGCGAGTTCGGTTTTTCTCAACAAAAGTTTCTGTCCGTTTTTTTCTTCTCCGCTCGCGGGTAAAAAAGTATATAGTCCGGGGAACGGTGTAAATGCACAGAGTCGTTTATGAATTTGAAGAGAGGTTAAATTAAAATCTATTAAACCGTCTTCTTTTTTCAATTTTGGTGCAGGGCTTGCCGCCGAGTGATTTTGTTCAATCGGCGTAAAATTTTTACTCTCAATTTTTTTTAATGCAATATCTAACGCCTCGCAACCCGGAGCGACCATTTTATTCAAAAGCGTTACGGTGGTATCGTTTATATCTATAGGCAAAGTTCTCATTTCCAAAATCGGTCCGTGATCCATTTTTTCGTCGAGTAAAAAAATAGTGAGACCGGTTTCTTTTTCGCAATTTGCAATTGCCCACTGCACGGGTGCCGCTCCGCGATACTTCGGCAATAAACTTCCGTGTATATTTATAGCACCGAATTTTGCGGTTGCCAAAACCGCTTTCGGTAAAATTGAAAATGCAACAACAACAAATATATCCGCATCTATTTTTTTCAGAGATTCTAAAAAATCGGCATCTCTAACAGAGTTCGGCTGCAAAACGAGAATGCCCATTTCTAAAGCGGAAACTTTTACAGGCGGAGATTGCAATTGCATTCCGCGCCCCGCAGGCTTATCAGGTTGCGTTACCACCGCCACAATCTGATGCTCGCCATTTACCAAATGCCTTAAAAAATGAGAAGAAAATTCAGGCGTTCCCATAAAAACTATTTTCACTTGTCCCCCGTCATTTTATCATTGCGCAAAAGTGCCCGCAACACTTCACTTGCACCAATTGCATTTTGTCTGTAAGTTTGAGACAGTTCATCACCTGCAAGCGACCAAGTTCCGTTTATGCCTTTATAAACTTGCGAATTTGTAAGTCCGCCGGTCAAAATAGAATCACGAAAACCGAGCAGGTAAGCATTCTGTGAAAAAAACAGAGTCGGTTGTTCGGCGGGGCGTTTATCCTTTAATAAATCATAACCCCAAAAATGGTTAGGAGAGCGAACTTGTGCTAAGTCTAAAATTGTAGGTGCAATGTCCAATTGCGATGCAACATCTTCTCGAATTTCAAGACCGTTGAACAAGGAAGAGTCGGGGCTGAATATGCCCATAAAAATTTGTGCCGCCGAAACACCGAGCGGTTGCGGGTATGCGTAGTCAACAGAATCAACTGGAGTGTCGTGGTCGCCTAATATTATTATAACGGTATTTTTGTAATCGTCTCTTGTTTTTAGTTCGGCGAGTAATCTCCCGAATTGCTTGTCGGTGTATCTTAGGGCGTTGCGGTATCTCTGCATAGGGTCTTGCGGTTTATCTGCAAAATTATCGGGATAACCGAAAAACGGAATATGCATTGCGGTGGTGTTATACATTAAAAACCAAGAAGTATCATTTGGAGAAGTGTTGCTCGGCATTTTTTTCAAAAATTTTATCACCTCATCCATCCCCAAACTATCGCTTTCACCTTCAATCATTTCCGTTCCCGCAGTGGTTATCCAATCATCGCCAAAAAATTTTTGCACAAATGGAAGTGTGTGGTCAAAGAGCGGATTAGAAACGGTTATATATGCTTTTTTGTAATCGGTTAAATATTCGGGAAAACCTTTGAAATGATTTGAGGCATAAAAACTCGGTAAATCGCGGTTCGGATGCGAAGGAAAACCGAGATACACAGACATTGTTCCGCGAACAGTCGGGTAACCTCCGCTAAATGCGTTCTTAAACCATATCCCCCCCCCCCCTGCCGATTATCGCAGTATCGTTTGCCAAAGACCATAAATTGGGGGCTAAGGTTGTATCGCCAAAAAGCATTTGATTAAAAATTCTACCCTTGTAACTTTCACCCAAAACTAACAGTATATTATACGGGTGTTTCGCTCTGTATTCGTGAGTTGGAGAATTTGTATAAGCGGGAAAATTATCCGTATCGGGACGATTATTTATGAACTCTTGTGGTAAAAAAGAATCTAAGTTTTCTAAATTGCTTTTGGTAATTTTGTAATTGTCACGGATATGTTCCACAATTTCCAATATGCCTATGTGCAAAACAGGTGCGGTAAGCGTGTGCTTGCCAAGTGTGAAACGCATATCCACCGTAGCATTTATTATGGGAATTTTTATTGTGCCTCTTGTTCCGCTCAAAAATAAAACTCCGGGAATGGCAGATAAAATCACCCCAAAAATTCCAAGAAACAGCAAACTTTTTGCACCTGCAATATGTGTGCGAAACGGCGGAAAAATTGCCAATAATATGCCTCCTACAACACTTGCAGACAACAGACACAACCACAGAATACTTCCCTTAATATCGCCGAGCAAAATTAAAAAAGTTGTGCTGTCTGTTATATTTGAGAAGTGAAAATATGTCCGTAAAAAAGAATAGGAGAGTCGTTGATGGTTAAAGCGCAAGACCTCATAATCAACAACAGAGAGTGCAAAATAAAAGCCCAAAATCAGAGCGAAAATGCGAACGGGAATTGTGAATTTGGTTTTATTTTTCCGATTTGAGAGATTCTGCCACAACGCAAAAATAAAAGCGATAATTAAAATTGCCCCGAAATCCATAGAAATTTGCCAAAGAATTTTTCCCGAAAATAATTCTCCAATAGACATACCGAGAGCATCCGGCAAACAGTGAAATGCAATAAGCATAACACTCTGCAAAACTACTCCCAAAAAAGTTATAAAAAGAATTGAATTCATTCAGTGAGAATATAGTAATTTTCATAAAACAAGGAGTTCTTTAGGTAACCACTATTAACCTCATAAGAGGTTGCTAGAGGTTGCCAAGCGACATGAGCGAACCGTGTTTTTATGGTGATAATGTCGTCCTGCGGCGAATGCTCGCAGTATCGCCGTCGTCTCTAAAAACTCAAATCTGTGGAATTGTGTTACAAAGAGAGTTTTTAGAGGTTTCCTTTAGAGATTACTATATTTTCAAATAGGAACAAATCCTATCCGAAAAAGGAAAGCACTATATGGCAGAAATTCAAAAATTAAAAGAAGAAATTTTGACGGATTTAGACCGCCGCGTTGCCGATAAAATATTAGAGACAAGCAATGCCGAACTCTTGAAAAAATTGATAAGCAAGGCAGACAGTTTGACTGATGCAATTCAAATTGCGGAACTCGGCACAACCTATAAACGCACAGGATTACACTTTGATAAACGCTTGGATAAAACAGGCGACACTATTAAATATTTCAAGCGAAACGATACACTTTCTTTTGTTGAACCAAAGGATTTGCCCAAAAAAGAGGCAACTTGTTTTGATAGCGAAGAAACAAAAGAGCCTCTAATCCACAAACTTATTATCGGCGACAATTACGATGCTCTGCTCAATTTGCTTGTGCAATACCGCAGTGCAATAGATGTGATTTACATTGACCCGCCTTATGGCAAGGATTCAATGGGAGAGTTTGCAAAAACCAATTATAACAACGCCCTAACACGCGATAATTTGCTTTCTATGCTATACCCGCGCCTTGTCCTCGCCTGCCAACTTTTGAGTGATAATGGGGTGATATTTTGTAGCATAGACGACAGAAATCAGGCATACATAAAATGTTTGTTTGATGATGTGTTTGAGGAAAGAAATTTTATCTGTAATTTTATTTGGCAGAAAAAAACTGGTGCTTCTGATGCAAACGATATTGCCACCACAACTGAATATGTAATTTGTTTTTGCAAAAATAAGGAACAATCTGATTTTGCGAAGAATTATGAGTCCTATGATTTAGACAGATATAAATATGAGGATGAGTTTGTGGAAGAAAGAGGCGTTTATTATATAGATAACCTTGACAGAGGAGGTTTGCAATATAGTGATAGTCTCAATTATGGAATTGAATGCCCTGACGGAACTATCACATTTCCAAATGGTAGAACTGAATATGCAAATGATGGCTGGATATGGAAGTGGAGTAAATCAAAAGTTGAATGGGCAAGAAAAAATAAGTTTATTGAGTTTAGAAAATCGAAGGGCAAACAATCAGGCTGGTCTGTTTGTTACAAAAACTACTTAAAAGTAGACAATGAAAATAAACCGATTGAAAGAGGTGCACCTCATAAGAATCTGATAACAGAGATACTAAATGCTAATGGAGCAAAGGAACTAAAAGACATTTTTGGTACTTCTCCTTTCAAAAATCCAAAGCCGATAGAGTTGATTAAATATTTTATTAAAATAACCAATCACTACAATAGTAATCCTGTAATTTTAGATTTTTTCGCAGGCAGCGGCACAACAGGGCAAGCGGTTTTAGAACTGAACTCAAGCGATAATGGCAGCAGGCAATTTATTCTTTGCACCAATAATGAAATTACCGACACAACACCTAATGGCGTTGTTTTAGATGTTACAAGCAAACGGCTAAAAAGGGTTATGACAGGCAAATGTTATGACGGTATAAGTAATTTTGAATGGGCAAAAAAGAACAAGCCGCTCGGTGGAAGTTTAGAAATTTATGATATTGCCACAGTCGCCAATTTTGAGGATACAGAGGGCAAAACGCCTTTTGAAGTGATTGACGAAACGCTCTACGGCGAAGAAAAGTTTGCCACCGTCCAAGAAAAAACAGAATGGGTTTGCGATAACTTTGAGCATACACAAAAAGAAATTGAAAGTGATGAGGAATGGCTAAAAAGACAGGAAGATAACAATGCTACAAGAAGTTAAAGACCTACAAAACGATGCCGTTAGTCAATTGGTAACGGAGGTAAAAAAGAAAAAAGAAATTACTTTCAAAGCCCCCACCGGTAGTGGAAAAACCTATATGATGGCTGATTTTATGAACCGCATACTTGCCCAAAACAGCAATATTATTTTCCTTGTTTCTTCGCTTAGCAAAGGAGATTTGGCACGGCAAAACTATGAAAAATTTTGCGATTATGCTAACAAAAAATTCTTTGCCAATCTCAACCCCTATCTGATAAACAGCGAGATAGCAGACGAAGAACGGCTGTTTATTCCCGATACGCACAATGTTTATGTTTTGCCTCGCGATTTGTATAAAGAAAAAAGCCGCATAAAAACACAGGGTGTGCTATTTAATTTTTTTCTGCAACTTAGAGCAAACGGCAAATTTATTTTTCTGATAAAAGATGAGTGCCACATTGCCACAAAAAATTTGGACGACTTGAATGCTACTTTTGAAAAAATTATCAATTTTTCGGCAACACCAAAACTTAGTCGCGGGCAAAATCCCAATGTAGAAATTAGTTATGAAGACGCCGAAAATACAAAACTTATAAAAACGATTGAATGGGGCAAGTGCAAACGAAACGGCGATGATACAGATGAAACGCTAGAAGATGCCGTAAATAAATTTGAAAGCATAAAAAAACAGTATCGTAATTTGTTGGGCGTTAATCCCTGCCTGATTATTCAAATTTCCAATAAAGACAAAGCGGAAGATGAATGGAACAATGCCATTAAACCTATTTTGGACAAAAAGCCTGATTTGAAATGGATGATGATTGTCGATAAAGACAAAGATTGCGATACAAACGATGCTTTTAAGGCAAAGAAACTTCCTGTTGCTAAATGGAAAAACTACGCAAAAGAAAATCTTGCGAGCATCGACATAATCATTTTCAAGATGGTTATTACCGAAGGTTGGGATATTCCGCGTGCTTGTATGCTTTATCAACTTCGTGACAGCCAAAGCAAGCAACTTGATGAACAGGTTATGGGGCGAGTAAGACGAAACCCTTGTCTTTTGAATTTTGAAAATTTATCGGTAGAAGCGCAAAAACTTGCAATGAGTGCGTGGATTTGGGGCATAAAACCCGAAACTGCAAAAAAAGTATATGGTGTTAAACTTTTTGACGATCCAAACGACACAACCGACAACATAAAAGTGAAAATAACCAAAATTAAACCACTTACACAAAAAGCAGATTTTGAGTTGCAGAAATTTATTGACAAACAACAAATGGCAGCCCATTTATTAGCCCCAACAAGCATTTTTGAACTTGGCAGACGATTGAAAAATACCACAAACGAAGTTCGCACAATTATTTATGATTATGCAAGCGACTATCAAAAATGGCGGCAGGTAGCCGAATATACAGACGAAATAAAAAGAGAAAGTGAAAAATATCTTTGCGATTATACTCAAAGTATGGAAGTTGCAAAAGATGAAACCGGAAAAGAAATTGAAGTTTCGTTTGCCGTAAGTTCTCACTACACACAAACAGATAAATATACCGAAATTGCCAATTGGGTTTGTGAAAAACAAAAATTAGTACAGGGAACTTCTATAAATTCAATTTTTAGAAGTTCCCTACAGTACTTTACTTATAATCCAATCCACCGCACTCTCTAAATCGGTTTTTTGCCGCTCGCTTACTATTTTGTAACGGACTTTGGCTCTTTTGGCATATTCGCAGTGAATTTCTTTGTTAAGCAATTGAATAATACGATTTTTGATTTCGCTTACGGAATAGGGGTCAAAATAGATGGCTGCATCGCCGCAAATTTCAGGGATAGATGAAGTGCCTGATGCCGCGACGGGAACTCCGTAACGCATAGATTGTATGGGCGGGTAGCCAAAGCCCTCGTTTAGCGAGGGAAAAATAAAAGCGTAAGCGTTTTTGTGCAAAAATTCTAATTGATCGTTCTCGACATAGTCTAAAAAAATAAAGTTGTCTTTATTTTTGAGTGTTCTCTCATATATTTTTTTATTTGTCGCTCCGGTTAAAATTACTTTATGGTTGATTTTTGGTTGCTCCGAAAACAGCAAATCGAATGCCTGAATTGCTCGGAAGTTGTTCTTTTCCCACCTTGCTCCGCTGATTAGCAGAAAATATGGGGATTGGATTCGACTACTCTCATCCGTCGATACACTTTGTTCACCCGCCGAATCCATCAATGGACTGTAAAAAGCAGAAATCTCGATTTCCATCAACTCTGGGAAAAACGAACGGATACTTGCCTTGCTGTGCTCCGACACGGTGATAAATTCTGCTTTGCCATTTGCGACTTGCTTAACCAATGACTTATATTTTGGGGCATAATAAAAATCTTTCCATATTTTGCGGTATCTAACAAAGGCTTCTAATTTAGCGGTAATTTTCTTTGCAAAACGAACGGCAATTGGATCGTAGTTCATTTCTAGCGCTCTTACGCCGTGCCAAGTAAATAGATACCGTTTTACATCCAGATCCCATTTTTTGTTGAGCGAATGAAGCGGCGTATAAAATGTATCGATGCTTTCTTTGACAACGAGTTCGCTTGGCGAAATATTTTGAATGTCGTAAAGTGAAATATTCTGTTCCTTACATGCGGTAAGGATAGCCTCGTTCAGGTATTTTTTGCTGTCGTAAATGCAAACCAAACGAAATGCCTGCAACGGCAAACGGCGCACCAACGCAAAAAACACCACCTCCCCATAAGTTCCGCCACCGTGGAATTTGGCACTATGGATGGGTTGTACCTGCGTTAGGTTAAATAGGAGAGTCATAATTTACCTCAATATCCCAAAAAGTTCTTGCGAATGTACCTTGACCATTCCTAAAATTATTTTTTGCCACGAACGGGGGAGTTCCTCAAAAATTTGTGATAATCGTTCTTTCATATCCTGTCGTTCGGCAATCAGTTCGCCAAGACCAACAACGGTTGCGGCATCTTTTATTTGTTTTGCCTCATTTATACGCCTTGTTTGCACTATTGCCTTGTGAAGTACATACGCAGGAATTTCCGGTACACGAAGTTGAATACCCATATAATCTATTTTCATTGCATATTTGGAAGCCAATTCCATATAACTCAATACTTGTGCGGTAATTTTTAACTCAGGAATTTTTAATATTTTTTCTTCTCCTCTCACACGCTGGGAAAGAAATTCTACATCAAGATGATTGTGTTTATATTTGATAAGAGGTGAGTACATATCAAAAGAGGGGTCAAAGCCAATTTCCTGTAAAATTATATCTATATTCACAGGGTGTCGAATATGTTTTGGATTACTTATAAGTAAATCTATATCCGTAGTTCTCAGAACCGGTATGCTTGGAATATCACCATATAAATACTTATAAATTGGAAGGCACCAACTACCAACAAGTACAATTTCATTTAACGCCTCGGAAGATTCCAATCGTTTTAGCACCCGAATAAAAAGTTCATTTTGTATGTTTTCCAAGAATCCTCCCTACATCAGCGAGATCGGCAAGTGCTATGCGCCGTCGTTGCTTATATTTTCGCCGTTGTTCATCTCTTTCTATAGCCTTCTTTGCCTTACTTCCGGATTTCGGACCTATATAAATAGAAACTACTTTTCCATTTTCGCGATGAACTCCATACAAATAGAATTTTCCATTGATATTTCGAGTATGAACGGAAACATCTGGCAGTTCGGTCAACCGCTTTTCATAATCAGCGATCAAAGCTTCCAAACGCACCTTCTCTTCGGCAAGTACTCCAAAAACGATACTCATAGTCTTATCTCTCTATTTATACTACAATATAGTAAATATTTAGCAATGTAGTGCAATAAATTCTCCTTGTATCTAACAATATAGTAGGCTCTGAAGAACTCCCCCAAACTTTATCTCATAAAACAAGGAGTTCTTCGGAGACGACGGCGAACTACTTAAATTTGCATAAAAACACAGTTCGCCCGTGTCGCTTAGTAGGCTCAGACGACCTCTTATCGAGTTCTTCAGAGCCTACTATAGTTTATTTTGCAAATGTTAGATACATCTCCCCGCCCATTCCAACGGTTTCACCAACCAATACGCCCTCTTGTAGCAGAAAGATAAAAATTTTGCAAAGGCATAAGACCTAATCCCATTCGCAAAAATTTTGCCTACTTTTTTTGTTTGCAACAAAAAGGATTCTCTTGCGTTTTGTATTACTAATAAATCGTCGCTGTTAATCTCACCTGTTTTTTTGATATCCTCATAAAAACTTTTGCGTAAAATTTCGGGTAAAAAATAATCGCCGTTTTTTGATACGCTGTGCCCATGCGTGTCTATGATTCGACTACCAAAAAAATGTAGAACTTTTGCGTGCTCCAAATGCTTTGCTCCGTAGGCGAGTTGGCAGTTCCATTCTCCGGGCATCGCTTTTATAATATAGCCAAACTCAAAATTGGTTTCGGCAAGTGATGCCATATCAAAATTATAACCCTTTGAAACGCAATAAAGCCATTGCTCGTGCCACCGCTTAAAAAATTCCCGTGTCTTTTGATTATCTCGCACAAACATCACTCCGCCATTAAAAATCTCATCGTTTTCAATCGGAGAATATTCCAACATTTTTGCGGCTTTAAGCACTGTTCTGCGGTTGATGGCTTTGCTTAAATTTGTGTGAAAATCGAGCACGCCGTAAATATAGCCGTCCCATTCGGGCGGAATGCTCAAATCATCGGCAATTGCAATGTCGGAATCCATATATAAAAAATCGCCATCGACTTCGTTTCGCATCACTGTTTTGAGCCATCGAGAGCGGAGCATTGGCGACAGGTTTTTATCGAGTTCCACAATTTTGAGTTCATCCGCCAAATTTTTGATTTGCGTGCGCGTGCCTGTGAGCGTAGCCGCTGTTTGATCATCGACAAGCAACGAAACAAAAGCGTTTTTGTTATGAATACGCAACGAGGTTATGGCAACGAGCGTTTGCTCATAGTAAATGTCGCGTTCTTTGCTTGTGAGTACAAAAAGATATTTCATTATTGCCCAAAATTCCAATTTTATTGAGAATATAGTAATCTCCGAAGAACTCCCCCAAAACTTTACCTCATAAAACAAGGAGTTCTTCGGAGACGACGGCAACCCCTTAAATTTGCATAAAAATACCGGTTACCCATGTCGCTCGGTAGGCACTAACGACCTCTTAACGAGTTCTTCAGTGCCTACTATAGAAAAAAATATTTACCCAATCAACCGTTCCAAATTTTCTACATAATAAAACGGCACGCTGTATAATTCATAAGTTTTTCCGCTAGGGAGCGCTATGGTTTCTTTGGAAAATGGATTGTTCCACACGCGCACGGCTTTGTTGCCATTCGATTCTTCCATAAACAGGTGTAATGATTTGAGCCTTGACTTGTCGCCCGATTTCACTTCAATTGGCACAATGCCCTCTCTATGCTGAAGAACAAAATCAACTTCTGCCTGAGAGTTTTTTGCGTTGCGAACCCAAAAATTTCGTTTTTGCAAAACAGAATTACTGTTAGAGAGCAAAAGTTGTGCTACAATATGCTCGGCAATTCGCCCTCTCCATAAGGAACTAATGTCATCTGAGCCAAAAATATCTTGTTGGATTTTTGCCGCAAAATTGACAAGTCCGGTGTCGAACCAAAGTAGTTTAGGTGATTTTTTGATATCGGGAAGCAAGGGCAAAGTAACGGAACTTGTGGGGTAGCAGAGTTCTACGAGCAAGGATTTTTCCAACACACGAAAGGCATCGCCAACTTCGCGTGATTTATAATTGGAGTTAGCAAAATGATCGAATCGAATTCGCTCTCCGGCAAAATGCCAACCAAACATTAATATATATCGCAATACGCTTTGCATGCTTTTGTTGTTTGCATATTTCTCGGAATCGTCGATATAGCCGTTTAACAAAGTTTCATAAATTTTTTGCACGGCAACAAAGTCTCTTTTGGGAGCATAGGTAGCCACAGCCTCCGGCATTCCACCCACCAGAACATATTCGTTAAAAAGTTTCATAGCGTGCGAGTGAATAGAGGTTGGAAGGTCTGCATTGGCAAGTGCTTGCTGTATTTGCTCCTCGCCCAAAGCACCTAAAAATTCGCTAAAAGAACAGGGGCGCAACGCAAGGTATTCTACTCTGCCCACAGGGAACGAAATATGCTTGTCAATTAGCGATTCTAACAATGACCCCGCGGCAATCACAAATAAATCGGGACATTCTTCGTAAAAATACCGGAGCAGAGCCACTGCTTGAGGCGAATTTTGAATTTCATCGATAAATAGAAGCGTTTTGCCTGCTTTTTTCTGTTTTTTCTTTAAAAAATAGATTCCGTTCAGCACATCATTTGCATTTTCCGGTCTTTCAAATAATCGCAAATCTTCAGCAATATCTAAGTTGAGGTGCAAAAAATTGTCGAACTTTGAGGCAAAGCCCTTGATGAGCGTGGTTTTACCCACCTGCCGTGTACCACGAATAATAAGGGGTTTACGATGCTGGTTAAGCATCCATTTTTCTAATGAATCTTCTATGTTTCTCTTGAACATAATAACCTCTTTTGTTATAGAACCAAAGATAAATATAACAAATTTTTGCACAGAACCAAAGATAAATATGCGAAAATTTATAATGCTTCCTAAAATTTGGACAAGTATTTAAGTGTAAATTATGCAAAATCAAAGGAGTCCAAAATGGGCAATAATAGCAGAAAAAAGCACACGGCAGAGTTCAAAGGCAAGGTAGCATTAGCCGCTTGCCAAGAAAAAGAGAGTTTAGGCGAACTGAGTAAGAAGTACGAAGTCCATCCCCACATGATAAGCAATTGGAAGCAGGCACTTAAGGAACATTGCGGTCAAGTATTTTCTTCTCCCGGTAAGAAGGTCGATACGGATAAAGATCATCTGATAGAGGAGTTATACAAGCAGATAGGGCAGCTCAAGGTGGACAACGATTTCTTAAAAAAAAAGTGGCAGCAGCTCCAAGAAAAGAATTAAAATATTTCTCACAAAAAATACTTTTATATGCTTAGCGATTTCTCTTAGCCTCATTTCCACGGCGGTTTGGCTTTTGCAGGGTTGAGAGAATGGTAAAAAAATCTATATCAGTCATCGCCCCTCCGGAGGATATAAATCTTCTACTTCGCAAGAACGAGAAGTATTATATAGTAGTTCGTCTGCTCGCAGTGCATCAAGTATCACTTGGCAAAAGTGTGTCCCGCTGTAGCGTAAATTTCTTCAGAAGATTCATTTATCATTTTGGTTTATTTCCTTTTTTAAGTACAAACTTTGTTCATTGTAAATATAACATTTTTATTTTTTGCAGTATATAATTTCTGTCATTTTATTTACCGTATTTTCCCATGAAAACAGTTTAGCTCGCTTCAACCCTTTGTCTATGTATTGTTTTCTCAAATTCTCACTAAAATACAAGTCTTCAAAAGCTTTGATACAAGCCGACTCATCGCTACAATCTATTGTTATCGCAGCATCTCCCACAACCTCAGGTAAAGAAGAATTGTCAGAGGTGATTACTGGCACACCTGCTTGCATCGCCTCAAGTGGATTCATACCAAACCCCTCGTATTGCGATATGTAGGCAAAAAATAAAGAATTGCTATATAGAGTATTTACATCTGCATCATCAACAAAACCTAAAAAAACGATTTTATCCGCAAAATCATTGGATATTTTTTTTCGCAAATTATCAAAACTTTTAGAGGAACCTCCGATGCAAAAATAAAAATCCGAAATCTGATTTTTTTCTATAAATTTGCAAAAACAAGCAATGGTAAATAAAAGATTTTTGCGTGGCTCCGCTGTACTCAAAGAAAACATATATTTGCAAGAAATGCCAAAGGATGCCCCATATTTTTTAAGTGCTTGCCACGCTTTCGCATAATCGTATAGCGGGGTAAATGTTTGTGCTGCACTAATAGGAGTAATGAAGCAATTTTTTACATCCAATAACAAATCAAAAAATCTAAGAAAATCTTTTTTTGTGCTTTCCGAATTGCAAAAGTAAATATCGTTTCTATTTATGCCAGAGTATTTTGCTAAAAAATTTTTTGCTTTCCGAGCATTTGTATTTTGATAAATCAATGCAATGGTATCATGTAAAAGATAAAATTTCTTTATATTTGCATATTTATTTAGATTCGGATAAAGTTCATAAGGCGAAAAAAATACATCCATTTTATGCAAAGATTTTTTATTGCAAGCAAATGGTAGATCTAAAACAAAAAAATATAGATAAGCAAAAATGCGCCCTATGGTTTCTAATATGTTAAAATTTTTCCATTGCCTTATATGCCGCACCTGCTCCGATCGCTCAAAGCCGTAGGATACGATATAGGGAAACTGGTGCCAAAACGGATCTTTTATATTTTTTAACCGTGACTTATTTGAACAATTCAGATAGAGCGTGATATTAAATTTATTTTGTTTTTGCAGTTCCATAAATATGTTGTGCGCCACATAAAAAATGCTCCTATTTGTAGAAGTCGATGAACCTAAACCCACAACAATATCGTTGATGTCGAACAAGAGGTTTAATTTTTGCATATATATTCTCTCAAAGAGTTGTAGTTTTTAACCATAGCGAAAACATAATATAGTTTTTTTCAATGATTTGGCAAGGGGTTTAAGCATATTTTAAGCAAATTTCTTTTTTTGAAAAATAAGTGAAATAACGAGTATTGCGAGCAACACAATATAAATGCCTATTTTTTCCCATAAATCAAGCACTAAAACACCTGAGTTAATTGCCACATAAAGAGCCGTTAAAAGCAGAATCCAAATGCATTGCACGCATAGTTTGGCAGAATATGGCCATAAATTCAGTTTTACCAAATAAACATTGTTCCAAACTAAAAATACCAAATTATAAATAAGAGTGGAGAATGCCGCACCCACCAAGCCGAACTTAGGTATCAATAAATAACCCGAAACAAAAGCCGCCGCCAAGCAAACAATATTTCTGCTTAGCATATAGGAACTTTTGCCGAGACCTTTTAGAACACTTTCCGACATTCCAAAAAAACCAGATAGAAGGTGCATAAACAAAAGAATGCCCAAAGCCTCAGGCTGTATCACAAAGTCCTTTCCTGCGATCATCAAAATTTCCTTTGGGAACAGCACAATAAAAAAACCGATGATGAGTTGAATGAGTGTGACCATTGAAACGCAATACGAAAAAACAGGTTTTAAGTCGAGTCGGTGCCGCTCGGCATCCATTCCTGCCACAATCGGCAAAAGAATAGGATAAAAGCCATATCGGATGGTTTGCAACCCGTTGGATATTGTGATCATCAAGGCGTAGGCTCCTGCATCGCCCGACCCCAAAAGCATAAGAACAAGCCATAAACCGGTGCGGCTTAAAAAATTTTCAACTATGTTTGCAAAGGCTATCGGCAAGGAATAGAGCATTAGCGAGCGCGGAACTTTTTTGGGCGGCCACCACGGCATATTCACAAACTGGCGTTTTATGGTGATAAAATGCAAAAGACAACCAACGCTTATGGCAAAAAATAATCCGATTGGCAAAGCGTGTGGAATATTGAAATAGTGCAATGCAATGGAAATTACGGGGGCTAAAACCGCTACTATAAAACTGTCAATAAAAATGGAATAGTGGGGACGGCGATTCCCTTGCGAGGCATTACCAAACATAAACGAGGCTGTGTAGGGCACAAGCGAAATTGCATACCACAAAAGGTCATCCGATGCAAACGAGGTGAATGAGGCAAAAAACGCACCTGCCGTAAGCAGCAAGGCAGCAAGCACAGAAACCCAAAACGACTCCGCAATTCCGCTATGCGATGGTCTCCCGTGCAATTTGTTTTGCGGTAAAAACCAGTGCAGTCCCGAATCAAGTCCAAGCGTTGCTCCGTGGCTTAGCGTAAGCACCAAAAGTTGAGTGGAAACAAAAAGCCCGAACTCCTTTGTGCCGAAAACTCGTGCAAGCACAATGGTGAGAATTGGTCCTGCCACCTTGAGTGCAGTGCCAAAAATATTCAGCAATGTACTTTTGCGTAAAAAATTGTTATCATCGGACAAGGTAGGCATATCGGTGTGAGGAAGGTAGTTATTTTAGTGGAGAGAGTAAAGAGTGGAGAGTAGAGAGTAAAGTTGTATAAAGTTGAAAGTAGGGGCGGGTTTCAAACCCGCCCAAAAAATTATGCGGGTGGGTTTTAATAAGTATATCTGCCTTATTAAAAAGAAATCGTGATAATCTGTGTAAATAATGGCGGACAATAAGTATAGCCGCCCAATTAAAAAGAAATCGTGATAAACTGTATAAACAATGGCGGACAATAAGTGTTGGCTAAAAGTTGTGAACGCGGTGTGGATAGAGCGCCCCAGAAAAATTTGCAATGCCGTATTTTCCACACCCTACACCCAACACCCCATACCCTATTT
>BNUP01000020.1 GCA_025997455.1 Fibrobacterales bacterium
CAAATTTTTCCGCACTTGCAGACCATACTTTGAATTTAATACTTGGCTTACTCGCTCCGCTTTTAATATTTCTTATGGTTTGGGGATTGCTTGGAAACATTGCTCAGGTGGGTTGGCATTTTTCACTTGAACCGCTTAGACCCAAGTTCGCATCCATATTTTCGCTTAACGGTTTGAAACAGATTTTTGGGAAAAATGCGTGGATAGAACTTTTTAAAGGCATTTTGAAAATGTCAATTGTGGGTTTTATTTCCTACTTGGTTATAAAGGAGCATTACGAGGATGTTTTGTATTTCGCAGATATGCAAATCGGTGTATTCTGTGCGTATATGATAGATATTTTGGTGGAGATGTTGAAGGATATTATCATCTTTCTGTTGCTTTTGGGCATTGTAGATTTGATTTACCAAAAACGAAAAACTTTTAACGATTTGAAAATGTCAAAACACGATGTGAAAGATGAACATAAAAACTCGGAAGGCGACCCAAAGGTGCTTTCGGCACGAAAACAGGCGATGTATAAAATGCATAGACAGTTTATGATGAAGGAAGTGCCCACCGCAACGGTTGTTATTACGAACCCTACTCATTTGGCGATTGCGTTAAAATACGAACGAGGAAAAGACCAAGTTCCGCTTGTGGTTGCAAAAGGTGCAGATAAGTTGGCACAAAAAATTCGCGAACTCGCAACGCAAAATAATGTGCCGATAGTTGAAAATAAACCTCTCGCGCGGGCTATGTATGATGTTATAGAGGTTGGCGATCCTTTGCCTGCGGAATTTTTCAGTGCTGTTGCAGAGGTGCTGGCAGTGGTGTTTAAGCAGAAAGGCGAGGCGGCTTGATATAATAATCTCTGAAAAACTCCACAAAACTGTATCTCACAAAAAAGGAGTTTTTAAGAGACGACGGCAACCACTTAAGTTTGCATAAAAATATAGATTGCCCGTGTCGCTTAGTAGGCGCTGACGACCTCTTAACGAGTTCTTCTGCACCTACTAAAAACTTCTTTCCCTAGGATGAAATGCACGGTGTTCTTCTTTGAGGTAGGCATTATCTAAGTGTGTGTAAATTTGTGTGGTTGAAATATTGGAATGTCCGAGCAGTTCCTGCAAAATGCGCAAGTCCATTCCGCCTGCGAGACAATGCGTTGCAAACGAATGACGAAATGAGTGGGGACTAATTGATTCTCTGCCCAAAAATGCAGTGCGGGTTTGAATTACCATCCACGCACCAACACGACTCAATTTTTTACCGTGAAAGTTCAAAATTACAGTATCGGTTCGCGGTTTAAATTTTTGTCTCCATTCAAATAACCACATTTTTATATTTTCTGCCGCCTTAACACCAAGCGGAACAAGCCGCTGTTTGTTGCCCTTACCCACAGGCGTTATCCAACCCTTGTCCAAATCTATGTGCTCTAATTTTAGAGATACCGCCTCAGATATTCGCAATCCCGTGCTGTATAGAAGTTCCACAAGTGCTAGGTCGCGAACGCCGAATTTATCGTTTGTATTTATATTTGCAAAAACTTCATTCACCTCATCTATTGAGAGAACCTGCGGAAGGTATCTTTCTAGTTGCGGAGCAGTAAAGAGATTTTCGGGCGGGAAATCGAGTTGATTTTGCTCCTCCAAGTATTTTAGAAATCCGCGCAGGGAGGATATATGTCGAGCAAGCGATGAGGGTTTGTAATTAAATGCTTGGGCACGGTCTGCGAGAAATACATCTATGGTTTCAACGGAGAGTTTTTCAATTTCACAGAGAGGTTTAAGGTCGGCTTTGTAATTTTTTATGGTTTCTTTTGAAAGATTTTTTTCAATGCCTATATAGCGGAGGTAATCTTTTAAGTTTTGGTCAAGGAGCATTGGCGGAATTTACAAAATTTTTAACTCTTTTTTGGTGCGTTATAATTTATCTGATAGTCAATCCAAAGAATGCAATGATAAATCAAAACTCCGAAAAAAATTCAGGTCTGTGAAAATCCGGTTTCTCGGTTTTTATGGGAAATGCAGATAAATAGTGTGGTTCTTGGGCGTTGTCGGCGCATTTGTAGATATTGCCGCGAATGGGGAAAGCACGGAGGTCGTCCCATTTGGCGTGCAATAAAGCGAAAGGAATTTTGACGAAAAGAAACCAGCGCACGGTTGTGCCTTCAAAAAGAATTTCGCTTGCATTTCGTTCAATTTGCAAATATTCCGCATTTGTGAGTTCCGTTCTATTTTGACGATCTTTGCCTCGTGCCGAGTAGCAGACGCCTTTTGAATTAAACTCAAAATTTACATAATCCCCGCTACCGTCTAACATCTCCAAAAAAACTTCAACACAACTGTCTTGCCACACAAATTCTCCGTCGCACTCTTTATTTTGGCAAAAGCATTTTTGCGGTTCTTGAACAGCGAACGATACCTGTAAAAATTGCTCCGCAACTTCAACGATTGCCTTAACGGAAACCTCACTCGTGCTATTCCAAAGCGGTGATAAAACAATTGACATTTTATTTATAGTATTCCTCGCTGTTAATTCTCAAAAACGCCGCACCCACTTCCATAATTCTCGGCAGAGCGAGATCGAATGTTTCTTCTGCTGGAAGTGATTTGCAAAGAGAATTTAACACTTCATAAAGAGATTTATTTTCAACGACTTCCGAGTTATAATTCAAAAGGGAATGCAATAAAAATGCTATACCTCTCTGCAATTCCAAATTGCAATAAGTCGGGAATTTCCGCAGATCAATTTTCAATTGACCTATGGAAATTTGCCCCGCATTTACACGAATTTTCACATTTTTTTCAATAGTCGAAGTCGGTTTTAAGGCTATTTTGAGACTTACCCAATAATCAGGATTTATATTCCGCATAGGCATTTTCTCAGGCACCACATTCGGTTCAACTACACAGTCCGAAATTTGCCGCGCCCTTTCGGTTAAGCACTCCGCTTTGTATTCCGTAAATGCGATTACCGTATCGGCAAGAGCCAAATAATCACCGCACGCACCCACAACAATTATAAAATTTAACCCGCTTGCGGAAAACTCTCGAATTTTGTCGGTCAAGGGGATAAGAGGTTCGTTTTTTGCATTTATAAGTTCTCTCATTCTCAAATCGCGAATCAAAAAATTTACCGCAGAGGCATCTTCATCTATCAGCAGAGTTTTTGTACCGAGTTCAACAGCCTCTAATAAATTTGCGGCTTGGCTCGTTGCGCCCGATGCATTTTTTGTGGAGAAATTTTCAGTACTCTTTTGAAAAGGTAATTGCCGAACCAATGCGGAAATGCTTGTGCCGTTCACTACTCTGCCCTCTTCCGTTTTTATGGGAGTAGCGGTTTCATCAACAACGACAAACTCCCTGCCATCTCCGGGAATGTGTGCATAAACAGCCTCTTCGAGTGCGTGTAAAAGCGTAGATTTTCCGTGAAAACCGCCGCCTGCGATAACAGTTATTCCCCGCGGAATGCCCATTCCTGTAATATTCCCCTCTCCTTTTTCAACTCCCCCCTCTCCCTTATTCAAACAATGCCGCAATTTCAACTCAACTTCCAACTCTTTGGGAGACTCAAAAATCACTGCATTTTCTAACGGAGATTCGCTCGTTCCCGAAGCCCGCGGCAACACTGCACCGTTTGGAACAAACGCAACCAATCCCAAATTTTTCAACTGCGATTGCAGGTAATTTCTATTCTCATAACATTCAATATGCGCGAGCAACTTTTCCTTATTCAAGTTATTAAAATACATCGCAGTGGTCACATAGTCGGCAAGAGTTCCCACCAAAAGTTGCGATGCCGCCTCACCGTCGATGCGCCGACTTTCTCCCGGCAAATTAACGCTTGCGAGTAAAGAGACAAGTCCGTTTTCAATGCAAAGTGAATTTCGCACCATAATTTGAGAGTGGGGAACAACTATACCGACTCCGACACAATTACTAAATCCTCTCAACAAAAAATCGGAAAGTGCAATTGCCTTCTCTTCCGTTTTATACAAATCTTCCTCAAAGCCCAACTCCGCCAATTTCGCCGTTAATTTTACCCTTGAAGGCTGTGCGTGCGGGTCGCCCTGAATATGCGTAAATTTCAGCGTGAAGTCTCCGAAGTTCCAATATTGCCCCTGCAAACTTTTATAAACGCCGTAGGGCTTGCCGTTCATTTTCAATAATCTATTGTGTAATTCTCTCATTAAAATTCCGATTTGGGTTTGGTTATAGCAGGCTCTGAAGAACTCGTTAAGAGGTCATCAGAGCCTGCCGAGCGACACGGGCAAGCCGTATTTTTATGCAAATTTAAGTGGCTTGTCGTCGTTTCAGAAGAACTCTTTGTCTTATGAAATAAAGTTTTGGGAAGTTCTTCTGAGATTACCATAGCAGGATCTGAAGAACTCGTTAAGAGGTCGTCAGAGCCTGCCGAGCGACACGGGCAAGTCGTAGTATTTTTATGCAAATTTAAGTGGCTTGCCGTCGTCTCAGAAGAACTCTTCGCCTTATGAAATAAAGTTTTGGAAAGTTCTTCTGAGATTACCATAGTTGGAGTTTGTAAGGCGCTTTCAACAATAGGCACAATATCCTGCGTCATCCTTTCTATGCAACTGATCTGCCGAAAAATTGACAATTTTCTAAAAGCATCCGCGTTCTGTTCTATCCATTTGATTATCATTGCCCGTCTTTCCGTTTGGTCGAATTCGCCCATATTTTCCGCTAAAAAATTCTCGGCTAATTTTGTTTGCCTCTGCATATAAGCCTGCATATTGAACATTGTATTCTTGTTCAGCACATACATTTTCAACACAAACACAAAATCGACATCGCCAAAATCGCCGCGAAACTTCTGTGCAAACGCACGCACGCCCTCAATATTTTTTAACAAATATCCTATGCAAAAAGTTTTCATAATCTCCCAGTCTTCAACCGTAAATCCGGAATCCAAGTGTTCGGGAATATGAAAATAAGAAATTTTATTCACGGGGAAAATGTAGAAAGTTGGGGTATAGGGTGTGGGGTGTGGGGTGTGGAGAACTCGGCGGTGCAAGGGGGGGGGGAAGGATTGTCATTATCGGGCACGACCCGATAACCCAAGAAATGCACTTATCATTGCACATATTGGATTTGCTTGCATTCAAAACACAAGTCGAATCGCCGCAGTCGCCTATCGGCTTGGTGTCCCGTGTCGGGGCACGAGTATGACAACTTCTTCCATTCTCCCCAGACCTGCACCGCCGAGGTGCCGCACCCTAATACGCGCTTTTCAAATAATCGGGGCAGGTGGTTTCTTTGAACAGGATCGCTGGGTTGTTTTCTGAATTCATCCAATTCGCTAAAAACAAACAGCCTTCTTTTAGAGAGGAATTACCGCTGAAAACAGAATTACACTTGCTCACCAAGCACGATTTTGCCGCATCTCCGTTCCATCCGTTTGATTGCATACAATCATCCAGCAAACCGCCGTATTGTGCACCAAGCGTGCTTTTTGAAACTCCTATTTGACTTGAGAAGGCATCAAATGCACCAACGCCGCCGCCCGGAATCATCAAATCAAATTGGTTTCCATCAACATCATAACCGGTGTTTGTCCCTATTACAATTAAGGTTTTCCCGTTGAGTTTGGGGCAGTTGTAAGCGTCATATTTTTCGTTGCATTTTCCCGTGAATTGAACCTGATAGCACTTTCCGCACTGGTCGCCGGGGGTTGCGGCAAAGATGTATGCGAGGTTATCATTTACTATACGGGGAGTTTGGTCAAAGCAAGTGTAGGAATTGCCTCCATCGCAAGCAGATCTTTGATTATCATCGCCGCGGGTCAATTCGGTTGTTCCGTTTGATGAACACTGTTTTGTTGCTTTGTTAGCCCAAGATGCGTATTGTTTTCCGCTCCACGAGCAACTCGCTTTGCAGGCATCCCAATATCTTGTGGCATATCCTTTTGAAACGCCTGCACCGCCTTCTGTTAAAGTGGGGAGAGTAACTCCCGCTACGGACGAGGAACTCGCCGCTGTGCTACTGCTGCTTGCTACAACGGAACTACTGCTCGCTTTTGAAGAGGAAGATGCCGCAGAGGAGGTTCCGCCGCCACCGCCCGCACAGGTGATTTCGGTGTACCAATAAGGCACATTGCCCGCGGGAGGATTATTCTGCCAAAGCCAAGATTGAGCACAGTCTGCGGCTCTTTCGCTGTTGCAGGTGTAGCATTTATTTTCGTAAGCAAAGCAAGTTGTTGTCGGGTTTGCAGGAACCGTGCCGTTTCTGGTGATGCAGGAGCCGGTTCCGCTTGCTGCAGAACTGCTCGATTGAACCACTGCACTTGATGAGGAAACAACCGCCGAAGAAGTTCCGCCTGCCGATGAAGAACTTTGCTTGCTTGATGAACTTGCAATGGCACTACTACTGCTCGACAAAGCGGGGCATTTATCTACCGTAGTTCCGCTTAATGCAGAGCAGGCAGAGATTGTCGCTTTGTTGCAACTCGCTCCGAATTGAGTTTGAATTAAACATAAAATTTCATTTTCTGCAACAGATGAAGAGGAAGTATCTTCTCCGTTACCTTCGCCTATGCCGCCTGCGGAAGATGAGGAAAACGGACAAGTCTCCAAAGGAGTTCCGCCTGCCGCCAAGCACAAGTCTTGGGAAATTGAAGTGCAACTTGTTTCCAAAACACATTGAACTTGACTTTGATTTTTGTCTCCATCATTCACTTCCAAATCGCTGTGGTTTCCGCAAGCGAAAAAGAGGATTGCCGCACATACAACGGCGAGAGACACGATGGTAAATTTTTTACCTGATTGGAACATTTAGAACCTTCCTTTGAGAGTTGTTGAATTGAATATTGCAAATATACAAACCTTTTGGTAAGTCAGCGAGAGATACCGAGTATTCTCCGCTGTTAAAATTGAACTGTCGAATTTTTACACCGTTCAAATTATAAATATCAAGTGTAGCATTTTGCATAACTTGCATCCTAAGTCCGTTGTTTAGCAAGAACGCACTATTTGCCGATGGAATAACATTTAGAGATATAATCGGCGTTGTTCCGCCAGACGAGGAACTTCCATTGCTTGAACTGCTTTTTGCCGAACTTGAACTCGATTTTGCGGCGGAACTCGAAGATTGTTTTGCACTTGAAGAAGAACCTGCCGCACTTGAACTCGAAGGAGTCACTACCATATCGGTAGAAAGTCCTGCGCCTAAGCATTTAACATCGTCTATTGAAAGAGAAACTACATCGTTTGCATTACCCGAAACTCCGTATTTAAGTTCCCAAGCCAATTGAGTTACATTTGCAAGGTTGAGAGATGCACCTTCACAATCGGAACCCTTCCAAGCGGAGGTAGCGAGTTGTGCTGGAGTTACCGTGACTGTTTTGTAGGAGGATGAGGCGGATTGGTCTTTATAGAAAGAGTTGGAATTATCGCTCTTGCCGCAAATATTGCCGTCTGTCTCTAATTTGAACTGATGAGCCGCACCTTTGTATTTATAAGAAAATCCGTCTGTGCAGTCTGATATTTTTAAACCCGCACTCGTATTATTTTTAACTCCTATTGCACCTGCGCCGTAAGATGCTTCGGCTACCAATTTTGCATTTGTCAAAATTCCTTCACCGCCAACCGCAACAATATAATCGTCGCCATCTTTTTCATTTTCTATTGTGACTTTATTTGGGTCGCCATATACAAATGCAAACGGATAATCACCGTAAGCGGTTTGTTCGCCTTCGTTAAAACGAGTTATATAATAGAAACCCGATTCTGCGGGAACAGAACTTGAAGAACTCATCGTGCTTGAACTTGAAACGGTTGCAGACGAAGAACTTCCGCTCGCAGAACTTGAACTTGCTATGGAACTTGATGAAGAAACGGAACTGCTCGATGAGGAGGAACTTGAAGAACCAGCACTTGAAGATGAAGATTCGGGCTTTGGAGGCAAGGTCATTGCTCCCAGACATTTGAAGTCGTCAATTTCTAGGCTACCGGTGGTTGTAGCCACGCCGCCTTTAATTTGCCAAGTGAATGCCTTTATTTTTTTTGCATCAAAATCTACGGCTGTTTTTTTCCAACTGGGTTGCAACAAACCGCTCAAAGGCACAACCATATCTGCCCAAGCGGCTGATGCCGTTGCGGCATTTTGATGGTAAGCATAATCGGTTACCGTGGTCATCTCGGCTACAAAACTATGAGCCGCACCTTTATACCTGTAACTAAACCCATCAGTACATTTACTTAAATCATAATTTGTCGGGTTATTTTTTGTGTCTAAACCCAAAGCAACATAAGGATCATCTTTATTTTCCCCTTTTGATAAACTGTAATTTTTTACCCAAGCAACCCAATTTGAACCGTCTTTCTGCACAGTTTCATAACCTTCATCATCAGCGGCATTTGCAACTGTTGATGCTCCTTTATCATTTACATCTGTGTATATATACCAAGGTTCTAAAGTATTTGCAAGTCCATCTTCGTCTTCAAAATCGTCTATTATTGTATATGCACCGGAGGAAGAACTGCCCGCAGAGGAAGACGAAGAACCGGATTCGCTCAAGGCTTTGAAGTTCGGCATATTGCCTGTTGCCAAAAGACCTGTTAAAAGTTGCAGAGTTGCACTGAAATACGGTTCGCCCGATAGTGTCATCAACTCCTGAAAATAACTGTTTAATTTACTTTGGTATGTTGAGGAGTATTGCAGAGCATTTGTTAAACCGCCTACGAATGTTGAGTTATGGTCGTTTCCCATTGTGCCGTTTGTTTGAATTGCACCCTTGATGTCTGCGGCATTTTTAGAATTTACCCAAGTTGCGAGTTTGGTTAAAATTGTTGATGCGTCTGCCCTGCCAAACCAAGCATAGTCGGTCATAACCCGCCAAGGTGAGCGAGCCGATTCATAGCCGAAATTAGCACTTTCGTTTAGCGAGCCGTCACTGTTTGCCCAGTCTGAAACGAGTCCTGTGGTTTGTAAATTCGCATTATTCTTTAATAATGTGTAATTTGCCGTGATAGCAGTGCTCCAAAATGCACTTTGGTCAAAACTTTTGAAAATTTCAAATGCGGCAGGTGCAACATAAGAAGGATTTTTTCTATCATTCCAAGCATCACCGGGTTTATGCAAACCGCCGGGTTCCATTTCGTAAGTTCTGATTTTCTGTATCAATCCTTGTGCGGCAGTTTGATATTTTGCATCGCCAAATTGGTAATATGCCATAGCAAGGGCAAGGGCAACATCAAACTCGGCATCGGTGGCGGCATTTTCTCCTGCGACACCTGAAAATCCATTGATTTTCCAGTGCATTAAACCATTGCCGTTGAGCCACGCATTGTAATATGCCCAAAGTTTATCAAATTTTGCCTGATTACCGTTGCTTGCATCTGCAAAATACACCATAATGAGCATCCCGTAGCCGATACCTTCAGACACGGTCTGGTCGGCATTATCATATTTTATTCGGGCACAGGGAGTGCCGTTGCAAGTTCCCTCTACATAATATTGGGAGAGCCAAGTTGTGTACTTATTTTTAAGCGTTGTCGAAACTCCGCTCGTGCTCACTTTTATGCCGTTTTCATAAGATTTTTCCTGCGGATAGGGAAAATTGACGGCAGATTGTGCTAACACCGCAAGAAATGCAATGGCAAGTAAGAAATTTTTTTTCATTGGCAAATAATACCCCATTTATTAAATGTATATTTTTTTTCTAAAAAATGTCCGTTTTTTTTGAAAAAGTTTAGTTTTGTGCGATTTTGTGAATTTTATGTGATTTTTGAAGGATATTTTTGCGAGGTAGGGGCGGGTTTTAACCCGCCATATTGTGAAATGTAAGGCGGTTGTAGCGAGGGGGAATAAGTATCATCGCCCAATTAAAAAGGAGTTGTGATAATCTGTATAAGTTTTGTCGATAAACCTCCCCCACACTAATGGTATTTCAGCAAACTTTGTGCTTTTTCCTTTATCAGTTTGATTATGCGGGTTTCGGCTTCGTCGCCGCGTTCAGTTTCGCGAACCGAGACGAGCGGCAGGAGCAGAGGGCTGTTGAAAAGCGTGCCGAGCGGAATGGGGTTTTTGCGGCAGAAGGTTGCCTCAACATAGTCGCGAACTTTGTCTTGAAGGTTGTCGCAATTGGGAAATTCTTTGCGTTCAAATGCATTGTAGAGTTCCACAAAAATTCGTGCCGCCTCAGGAATGTTCGCCGTTGCGCTGATTAGTCCCGTGCCACCGAATTCCAACATATCTATGAACGCACCGTCTTCACCCGAAAGAACTGCAAAGTCTTTGCCTTGTGCACCTGCGATTATGCTTTTGGTGTCTTCGCAATATTTTTCGCCTATTCTAAATTCCACCGCTTGCTTTAATCCGATGATGTTTTTGTCTTCGGCAAGGCGAATTGCTGTGTTGGGGTGAATGTAGTTTGCCGTGCGACCGGGCACATTATATAGGACAATTTTTGCACCAGTTTCGCGACTCAAGGCTTTGAAATGGGCGTAAATACCCTCTTGCGGGGGGGTGTTGTAGTAGCCTGTTACGCAGAGCATAGGAACTTCGGCGATTTTTTGGACTTCTTTTATGATTTCAATTGATTCTCTTGTGCTGTTTGAGCCTGCACCTGCGATTATAGGCACTCTGCCATCTACATAGTCGAGGGTGAATTTGATAAAATCTAAGTGTTGCTCGTGGCTTAGGGTTGCACTTTGCCCTGTTGTACCCACGGGAGCAAGCCCGTGTATGCCCGCCGAAATTAAGTCGTCAATAATTTTTTTGGCTTTGGGGTAGTCTATTGAGTTGTAGAGATAACGAGGGTCATCGTTTTGGAGCGGGGTGAATAGCGCAGGGAATACGCCGCGCAATTGGGTTGAGGATGTAATTTGCATAGGGGGAAGGTAGAAATATGTGGTGTAGGGTGTGGGGTATGGTAACTCGGCGTTGCAAATATGGGAGAAGGGGGAGGGGAGAAGTCCGCTATTAACAAGGGAACGCGGTGTGTGCCGAGCGCACCAAAAAAAAATCTACCTTCCTGCAAATGTTCACTTCTGCGGTGTTGATTCCCGGTATGCTTGTGTGGTTTGCTATGGATGATGTAAATAAGGTTTCGGCTTTTGATAAGGCAGTTCGTATTGACGGGCAATTTGAGAAGGTTGTTTCGGGAAAGGATACGCTCGCACGGACTTCTTGGTCGGGGACGGAATACACTCTCGCTTTTGAGGGTTCAAAGGTGAGTATAAATTTGAAAAGTCCTGCAAATGTTTTTGGGGTGGTGATAGACGGTAAAGAATTTCCGCCTTTGGATTTATCGACAAATAGCGATGAATTGCACCTTCTCGCGGAAAAATTGGAGAAGGGTTTGCATATTGTGAGCGTGGCAAAACGAACGGAATCATCACAAGGGGACGATATTTTTAAGGGTTTTGAAATTGTCGGCGTGCCAAAAGCGGATGCACTTCCTCCGCCTCCGAAGTTGAAAATTGAGTTTTTCGGGAATTCCATAACTGCGGGTTACGGCGTTTTGGATTCCGTAAAAGAGCACGATTACGCACCGATTACGGAAGATGTATTTTCATCTTATGCGGGTGTTGCGGCAAAGGAACTTCACGCACAAATGCGAACGGTGGCGTTTTCGGGAAGGGGAATTTTTATAAACCATCCCGACTCAAAAGACGACAGACCGCTCCCTGCATTTTTTGATAAATTGGGAGTGAACACTACCGCCGATACCGCCGACTTATCTTCTAATTGGCAACCCGACATTGCAATAATAGAACTCGGAACAAACGATTTTTCAAGGAGTGTTGCACCCGACTCGGCAAAATTTGTAAATGCAGTTATAGATTTCGCAAAGGCAATCAGAAAAAAATATGCGGATGCAAATATTGTTATATTAGACGGACCTATGCTTAACGATTTTTATCCAGAAGGAGTTCCGTCGCTTTCACTTTGCAGAAAATTTTTAGATGCCGCAAAAAGCGAATTGGAAAATCGGGGTTTCAAAAAAATTCACCGATTCTCACTTTCACCCCAAGACGGCTCTCTCGGATACGGTGCAAATTGGCATCCGAGCAAATCACAGTCATTAAAAAATGGTAAGGAGTTGGCTGAATTTTTGCGAACCGTCACTCGCGTTCAATAAAACAACTCCGTTAAAATTTGAGTTCCAAACGGCGGTTTTTCCCGTTGCAGAAAATATTAATTTCCCTTTCAAATCGCGAACTTCCCACATTGTATTTGCATTTTGAGAATTAAACTCTATCACGGTTTTTCTCTGCGTGAATGAGAAATTTGCCGTTGTCTGTTTTGCACTTGCAAAAATCGGCACTTCTTCGGGGAACGGTTCTACGGTTATGCCAACGGTATTTTCCACAGGATTATCTAAGGCATCGAGAACATTCACCCAAGTTCCGCTCATAAGCGACACGCCAAACCACGCGAGGAATTGGTCAAAATACATCTCGTTATGCAGAGTATCTTCCAGCGTTGCGGGGTTGGGGTCATTTGCAACTCCAAAAAAATCGACCTTATTTTTCCAATCATAAAATTTCGCTATTTCCGCACTAAACCCGACTTTATCTGCCGAATCGCCCACAGCCATTGCCGCACAAGCCCATTGCCCGATTGTTAGATGACTATGCTCACGCCTAAAACGCCAAGTTTCGGTGTTGCTGCTGCCGTTAAAATCAGTCCATTTATCGGAGGCTGGCACCAATTCGCCTTTGTTCGCTCCTTCCAATTGGTAGAAATTACTTGCACTCGCACCGCCTTTTTCGTTTATAAATTTTACGGAATTTTGCAGGAATGTTTTTGCTCTCGGTTCGTCAAACCATATAGCATCGTTTGCAATTCTCCACAAAACTCGAATTGCATCTTTGAAAAATGCCTTACCGCTTAAATAAGTATTGTATCCTCCGCCGCCCATTGCTCCATCATGCCCCGACCAATCCGGCACCATTCCAATATCGTAAGAACTCGTAGCCTCAATTACGCTATAACTTTTATCTATAACTTTTTGCCAATCGTGCCCGCTGTTTGAGTCAAATTTTTTGAAAATTCTATACCAAGCGGGTGAAAAATAACCCACATTATAACCGGGATCCCAAGAATTTCCGGGAGGGAATCCGCCATCGGGTCTTATGTAGTTATGTATGCAATCGAGCACTCCTTGAGCCTCTGTTGCGTAATTTATGCTGCTTGTTTCCCAAATACCCTTTTTTTGTAATTTGTCTGCAAAAATTAACGCCGCCCCAATGTCTTCATCGGCATCGCTTGCCGAACCGCTTTCTGTGTTTCCTCCGTTTGCGGGTTTTCTCCAACCGTTGCAAGCGTTCAAATAATATTTTTTACTCGCAGTGTAAATTTTATCGAAATAAGTTTGGTCGTCCGAATAAAGTGCAAGGAGCATTCCGTAGCCAACGCCTTCACTAACGGCATCTCCCGGAGTTTCACTTTTTGGGCGGCAGATAAGCCCTTCGTATTGGCAGTTGTCTATGTTGCGTTTTTTTAACCCGCTCCAAGTTGAATCTAAAACCACCTTCCATTGCTCCGCACCAACTTTGGGTTGAGCGTTTGGAATTTCAAGGACGGCAAAAGCCGGCGTAATTGTGAGCACGAGAGCAAAACAGAAGAGAATTAGAGAATGCATAATGGGGAAGGTAGAAACTTTGCGATGGGGGGGGTATAGGGTGTGGCGTGTAGGGTGTAGGGTGTGGGGAATAGAGTGTAAAGTTGAAAGTGTAAAGTGTAAAGTGGAAAAAAGTCGCCATTCTGTGCTCGTAATCCTGCACGGAGTTGCAGGACGCAGAATCCATAGAGTTTTTTTGGTGCGCTCGGCACACACCGCGTTCCCTTGTTAAAAAAATTTTTACGCTTTCCCGATTCCCATCACCTCAAATCCTATTTTCCGCAGTTTGTCGTGGTCTAAAATATTGCGACCGTCAAAAACGAGAGCGGGCTTAGTCATTGAAGCGTAAATTTTTTCCCAATCCAATTCGGCGTATTGTTTCCATTCGGTACAGAGCAAAACCGCGTGGCTTTCAAAAGCGGCGGAGTATGGATCTTCCGTGAATTGCACTTTGTCCAAAACATCGGCGAGATCTCGTTTTGCATCGGGAAGTGCCTTATAATCCGTGATAACGGGAACTGCTCGTTCATCCAATAATTCGCGAACTACCAAATGAGCAGGGCTTTCGCGCGTGTCGTTGGTGTCTGATTTGAATGCAAAGCCGAATATTGCAACTTTTTTGCCCACTATTGTATCGAGCAATGAACGCAAAACTCTTTTTACGGAGCGGGTTGTTTGCCATTCATTTATTTTTACAACGCTTTCCCAATAAGCCGCAACCTCAGGTAAGCCGTATCGCTCACACAGATAGACCAAATTTAAAATGTCTTTTTTGAAACACGAACCGCCAAAGCCTATAGATGCTTTTAGAAATTTGGAGCCTATGCGGGAATCTTTGCCTATTGCACCAGCAATTTCGTCTATGTTTGCACCGCTTTTTTCGCAGAGTGCGCTTAGGGAATTTACACTTGAAATTCTTTGTGCGAGGAATGCGTTTGCGGCGAGTTTTGAGAGTTCGCTGCTCCATAAATTAGTTGTGATTATCCGTTCGTGCGGCACCCAGTTTGCATATATTTTTGCGACTTCTTCAACCGCTTTTTCGCCTTCATCGCTTTGGTGTCCGCCTATTAAAACTCTGTCCGGTTTTTCCAAGTCGGCTATGGCGGTTCCTTCTGCCAAAAATTCGGGATTGCTCACAATTTCAAAATGTATGCCTTTGTTGTTTCCGTTCAAAATGCGTTCCATCGACTCGGCTGTGCGAACAGGGAGGGTGCTTTTTTCAACGACTATTTTTCCGCTGTCACTTGCGGCGAGTATGCTCCTTGTGGTTTTTTCCAAGTATTGAAGATCGCTTGCACGCCCCGCTCCTTCACCAAAGGTTTTGGTTGGTGTATTTACACTTACAAAAATTATGTCAGCCTCTTTTATCGATGCCTCTATGTCTGTACCGAAGAATAAATTTTTTCCTCTCACGCTTTCAACTACTTCTTTTAGTCCCGGTTCATAAACAGGCAAGTCGCCGCTATTCCACGCTGCAATTCGAGCCTCGTTTATATCCACAATTTTAACTTGATATTGCGGACATTTTTTTGCTATCATAGACATTGTCGGTCCGCCGACATACCCTGCGCCTATGCAAAGAATCTTTTTTTCAAACGGCATAAAATGCTCCTATTTCAAAATTGTAAAAATCGAATTGAAACCGGTAACTTCAAAAATTTCCAAAATACTCTGCGAAAGATTGCAAAGTTCCACGCTCAAGTTCCTTCCATCGGCGGTTTTTTTCGCGGAGAGGAACACCCGCAAGCCTGCACTCGAAACATAGTCTAAATCTTTGCAATCAAATCGGAGCGTGTTAAAACCTCCGTTCTCAAAAATTTCATAGACGGTTTCGCTGAAGTCGTCTGCGCTAAGTGTGTCTAACTTGCCCGATAATCCGATTATGGTCGTTCCGGGAATACTCTTACTATCCATTTTAACTTGCATTCTGGGAATATAGCAAAAACTATCGGCGAACTATAGGTGAACGGCGATTAAAATTTTTTCTATATTTAACCTATGGAAACAAAAACACTAGACAAAGAGATTAAAGGCAACTAATGCGTATTTTTATCTAAAAAAATATGGCGGTTTGGATTATATCTTTGAGTGTTGGTGGGCTTTGCACATAGATAATCCTTTTTGGGCTGTGAGGGATATTTATAAAGTTTGCCGGAGCAATGGCGGATATACATGAAAGTCTATCATGGAAGCGACACCTCTATTGATGCGATTGACCTGACCAAATGCAAGCCGGGCAAAGATTTTGGTAAGGGATTTTATATTTGCAGTTTTTTCACGCCCTAATCACTTTTCTCACTCCGGCGAGTGAGTTTAGGGATTGTATTATATTTTTTATTTGAGCGGATCTAAATGCGATAATTTCAATTCTGCAATTTAATTCCGAACCTTTGCTTTCCAAAACGGATTTTTTTATACTTGCATTGTGCTCGGATATGCAGTTAAAAATTTCTCCCGCAATTCCTATCCTGTCAACACTGTTAATTTTCAATACGAATTTTATGCTGCTTTTTATATCATTTGATTCCCATTGAATGGTAAGCCGCTGCTCACGGGGATATTTTGCAAGTTCGGAGCAATCCGCTTTATGAATTTGAATGCCCTTTCCTGCAATAAAAATTCCCTTAATATTATCACCCGGAACAGGGTTGCAACAATTCGCGAAATCCAACAAAAATCGTTCGTTGTAGCCGATTGTTATGGGCGTGTCTGTAGAAGAGGCATCTCCCGACCTAAACACATTGAACAATCCTCTGTGCCACACTGTATTATCGCCCGAATACGGTTTTAAAAAATCTGCGATGTCTGTGAGTGATATTTCACCTTTACCCAAATTTCTATAAAATCGTTCAACATTCATAGTAGAAAAATTTCTGCATACAAAAACATCTTGCGGGGCATTTTCCAACGGGATTTTGAATTTTTGCAATTCTTGCAGGTAAATTTTTTTGCCGAGTAAAATCGCCTGATCTTCTACCGACTTTTTCAACCATCGCCGAATTTCGAGTTGTGCCTTAGGAGTTTTCACCATTGCAAGCCAATTTTCCTGCGGTTCCTGCGTATCGCTTTTGAGAATTTGAATAGTCTCTCCGATAGGAACCGGCGAATCTATAGCCAAAATTTTATCGCTCGCCCTAGCACCCGCACATCTCAACCCCAATTCCGTATGCACCGCAAATGCAAAATCCAAAATTGTAGCCCCAAACTGGAGAGTAATTTTTCTGCCGTTTGGCGTAAAAGCATAGCAATCATCGGGGGTCATATTTTTATACAGAAATTCCAAAAATTCAACCGACTCGGGAATTTCGTTTTGCATTTTGGTAATTTTATCTATCCAATCCAAATTATTTTCGTAATCCTCTTTGCGGGAATTGAATTTGTAAGCCCAATGTGCGGCAAGTCCGTGTTCCGCTATCTCGTCCATATCCCGCGTGCGAATTTGCACCTCGACCAAAGTCCCGCGAGGTCCCACAACTACAGTATGCAAACTCTGATACAAGTTCTGTTTCGGGGTTGCAATGTAATCTTTGAATCTGCTCGAAAGCGGCGGGTAGAGGTTATGAACATTGCCGAGCACGGTGTAGCAATCGGGAATTTGCTCCACAATTATACGAATAGCAAAAATATCGTATAACTCATCTATTTTGCAATTGCGGTTTTTCATCTTTTCCCAAATGCTGTAGATGTGCTTTGAACGCCCGCGTATGTCGCATTCCAACTGCTCCAAATTCATCTTTATCTGCAACGGGAAAATTATGGAATTTATGTATTCCTCGCGTTCTGCAATTGTCTGTTTTAAGTGATTTTCAACTTCGGAATATTCCTGCGGGTGAAGTTCTTTGAACGCCAAATCTTCCAACTCAAATTTGAAGGAGTATAAACCGAGACGGTGTGCAAGCGGGGCGTAAAAATCGAGCGTTTCTTTTGCAATTGCCTCTCTGCGGTCGGGTTTCATATATTTGATGGTTCGCATATTGTGAAGACGGTCGGAGAGTTTAATTACTATTACCTGCGGGTGTTTTGAAATTGATGTTAAAAATTTTTGAAATGTCTTTGCAGTGCGGTCGGAACCCTTTTGAATGTTTTCAATTTTTGTGACAGCATCTACCATTTCCGCTACATCGTTCCCGAAAAGTTCCGCAATTTCCTGCTTTGAATGTTTTGTGTCTTCCACAACATCGTGGAGCAACCCTGCAAGGACAACCGAAGAATCCATCTGCAATTCCGCAAGCATTTTGGCAACTGCAATCGGGTGAATTATATACGGCTCACCGCTTTTGCGAATTTGTCCTTTATGTGCAGTCCATACGAACAGCAGTGTTTTGGAAATCGCCTCTCTGTCTAATTTCGGATTAACGGCGAGAATGGAATCCGTTGTTGCGGATACGGCTTCTTCGGTTGGGTCGGCTGTAATGTCCTGCGTTGGCGGTTGCGGATTGTGAGGCATCAAAGGAAGAAGGTAGAAAAAAGTGTTCACCCTCTATGTCATACTCGTGCCCCGACACGAGTATCCAGAAAGAGGACTTCTGACAACCTCTTTCCATTCATTTACAAGTTTGCCCAAAATATTTTATCTAAGAATAGAAGGATATTATGCCAAAAAATTAGAGGTATAAAAACAGAACTGCAAAAAAGAATTTTTAAAATATTATGCTTAAATATAAATCTTTTGTCTGTGCGTATTGTAAGTTTGAAAAAGTTTAAAAACCACTCTTTTAATGTTATTCCAAACAAAAATCTAACAAGTATTTTTATTATGAATAGTAAAAGCACAGGAATGATTATTGGAAATAAACTCATAACAAATAACCATACTGCAGTATAAATTTCATCCGCAAATATATTTATTGAACACAGCAATATTGCTATAACAAATATTGGTAAAGCAAATAAGGCAAAATGAAGTATAAATCGCATTATTCTATTTTAATATGCTTGCCATAAAAAACTCCGTTTGCCAGATTTGAATTGGCTGTCGCTCAAAATAGAAAAATTCCTATGCGTTCGTCCTTTTATCATTGCACGCGTGAAAGTTAGGGATTAATAATTATCCTACCACCCACCGCCCGATGTTGCGTTTTTCCTTGTCAAACTCTATTCCAAGTTTAACAATCTTTTTTCCCGACTCCTCATAAGAAAGTGCATAATTTTTATCGTTAATCTGTTGAAGGGCTTCTTCTGCGGTGCCGTTTGCCTTGAACTCAACAACATACACAAAATCATCAACTTTCAACACCGCATCAATCCTGCCTATAGCCGTGTATACCTGCGCCTCACAATAAATCCCAAGCATTCGGAGCGTAAGCAAAAATATCAATTCATAATAAGATTCAACCTTAGATGCTTCATCGTAAGGAATATTATTGTAAAACGGGCGTAATGCCTCAACAAAACTATTCACATCTCCCGCCTCTAAAGAATCAATTAGTTTAAGCACAAGAGGTGTTTTCTCATCGCTTTTTATATGGATATACAAATCGGCTAAACTGCTTGCAAAACTTGTGCGCACTTCGTCATTGGGGTAGCCTAAATTGTAGGTGCCCCGTTTTTCGTTATATCCTGTAATGGTGAGGTAGCCCGATTGATAAAGCACAGGCACGGCATCCATATTTTCGGAATCGAATTTACGAAAGTCGTCATAAGAGAGAACTTTTTTTTCGAGGTTTAAGACATTAATATTTTGCTGTTTAATGAGTTTTATTAGGAAAGTAGGGGTGCCGCTCTCATACCAATAGGGGATAAATTTTCCTTCACTATTAAAATGATGCAACAAGCCAAAGGGATTATACACCGTGAGAGGTTTTTCAGAGAATCGATAACCGTTGTAAAAGCGTTTTAATTTAGCGAGGTATACACCGCCACCCGCAATACTATCTATCTCCTCCTTAAAATTTTCTTCCAATTCTTCTTGCGTAATACCGCAAATATCGGCATAGCGAGGGTTTAAGGAGAGGTCGGTGAGGTTGTTCAAATCCGAAAATATACTCACCTTGGAAAATTTGGTAACTCCCGTGAGGAACACAAATTTTAGATGCTCATCGGATGCTTTGAGCACGCCGTAAAAACCTTTAAGTTCGGCTCTAATTTTTTCGTGAATATCTTTTTTGTCGATGCTGTCGAGCAGAGGCTTGTCGTATTCGTCTATGATAACCGCTACTTTTTCGCCAAATTGTATATGGGCATCTGATAAGAGTGCAGAGAACTGCTCTGACAAAACTTCGTTACGGAATGGTATTTTTAGGCATTGAGCAACTTCTCTCAAGGCTTCGTGCAAGCGTGCTTTTAGAGCATCTATTCCGCCACTTTCGTAATTACCTTGATTTAACGCAATATGAATCACAGGGTGCTTTTTCCATTCCCAAGTGAGCGAATCAATTGCAAGTCCTTTGAACAACTCTCGCCTTCCTTCAAATAACGCACCAAGCGTGGAGCACAAAAGCGACTTACCAAATCGTCTGGGGCGGGAGAGAAAAAACACATAGCCCGAACCAGACAACAACTCGTGAATGCGGGCGGTTTTATCCACATAGTGGTAACCGTCTTCACGGATTGTGGAGAATGTTTGGATTCCGAGCGGGAGTTTTAGGGGCATAATGGGGAATGTAGAAAATTACCTTCGCATTGCGGGATTTGACTCGATACACCAAGCCGATAGACGACTGGACAGACTAATTTATTTATTCATTTTCTGCCAATCCAAAGCGTGCAATGGCGACTATGGCTCGTCACCAGCGAGGGGGCAACCCGAAGCAACCCATAGAATGCAGTAGTGGTTTATTATTGCTTATTGTGGATGATAGCAAATTCAATGTTTGTAATGACATGCCGCAGTCGCCTATCGACTTGGTGTTCCGCCTGTGCGGGAATGACAATCCTAAAACAACTCCCCAATCACCTCGTCAATTACGCTAAACATTTTAATTTCTATCCCCTCTTTCACCATTTTTGGAAGGTCTTCCACATTCTTTAAGTTATCGTGCGGGAGGAGCAATTTTTTAACTCCCGAATCGAGAGCCGCAAGCGACTTTTCCTTTAATCCGCCAATTGCAATCAGACGACCCGTCAGCGAAACTTCGCCCGTAAAAGCGGTATATGGCGAAATCACCTTACCCGTAAAAGCCGAGAGCATCGCAACGGTAATTGCAATACCTGCGGAAGGTCCGTCCTTGGGAGTTGCACCTTCGGGAAAGTGCAGGTGAATATCGGTTTTGCGAAATTTTTCATCGGGAATTTTGAATTGCTTACTCCGTTCACGCACAATTGAAAGTGCAATTTGAGCGGATTCCTTCATCACATCGCCCAAATGTCCGGTCAGTTGAACCTTTCCTCTCCCCGGCAAAAGCAAACACTCAATTCGCAGAACATCGCCGCCCACAGGTGTCCAAGCGAGTCCCGTAGTTACGCCCGCTTTGTTATCGTCTATAATTTTGGGTCCCGCAAAATCCGAAACTCCGAGATAACCGAACAAATTCTTTTGAGCGATGAGCGGATTGAATTTTTGCTTAGATACAATTTCCATAGCGCGTTTGCGTGCAATTGTATTTAATTTTCTTTCGAGTTCGCGAACTCCTGCCTCTCTGGTGTATTCCTTCAAAATCCCGTTTATCGCAGAATCCGCAATCTTGTAATTTTTTGAGGAAAGTGAATTTTGTTTTATTATCTTCGGAATTAAAAACTCTTTAGCGATATGCTCTTTTTCAAAATGTAAATAGCCGGGTATCCGCACAATTTCCATTCTATCGTAAAGCGGTGCGGGAATTCCCTCCGTTGAGTTTGCCGTTGCAATAAAAACCACCCTCGAAAGGTCAATGCCCACTTCCAAAAAATGATCCGTAAATTCATTGTTCAACTCTTGGTCTAAAGCCTCTAAAACGGCACTTGCAGGGTCGCCCCTTAAATCGCTCGACATCTTGTCTATTTCGTCCAACAAAATCAGCGGGTTCATACTCTTTGCCTTTTTTAACGCCTGAACAATTCGTCCCGGCATTGAGCCTATATAAGTTCTGCGATGCCCGCGAATTTCCGAATCATCGTGCACTCCGCCGAGTGAAATTCTTGCGAGGTTGCGGTTCATAGCGTGTGCAATAGATATTGCGAGCGTGGTTTTTCCCACGCCCGGAGGACCCACCAAACACAGAATCGGATTTTTAGTCTCGTTATTTTTGAGTTTTTGGGCGAGTTGCAAAACTGCAATGTGCTCCAAAATTCTCGCTTTAACCTTTTCCAAACCGAAATGTTGAGAGTTCAAACTATCGGTTGCACGGTTAATATCCAAAACATCGTCGGTGTAAATGCCAAACGGTAAAGACAGCAGCCAATCTACATAATTACGGACAACGGAATATTCAGAATTCATCGGATTCAGCATTTTTAAACGAATCATTTCCTCATCAAATTTTTCCTTAATCGCGGGCGGAAATTTTTGCTCCTTTGCTCTTTGTGCCAATTGCGTTGCATCTCCGCCGCCGGAGTTCAATTCGCCGAGTTCCTTTTGCAATTGCGAAATTTGCTCTTGCAGTGCATATTCCCGTTGCGATTTCATCATTTTGGCTTCTACGCTCTGACGATTTGCCGAGATAACATTATGAATTTCAAGTGCAATACCTATCGCCAATTCAATTTTTGCAAACATCTCCTCATAAGTTTTGCTCTCTAAAATTTCCTGATGTTCCTCATCTGAAATTCTCAAAAAACTGTGCGAAATAATACACTGCCCTTCGGGTGGAATACCTGCCAAAATCTCCCCCAAATTATCGGGCATATTGTGCTGTGTTTTGGCATATTGTGACATTTGGCTGAGCAGATTTTGAGAAATAGGTTTTGCAAATTTCTTGTCTTTGAATACTATTACATGTGGTCTTGCCATCGCATAAAAATACTTCTCAAAATTATCTAATACATTGTTTGAATTTTTGGCACCGCCTTGAAAAGAGATTGTTGTTATATCAACGGGCATTATACCGAACAAACTCACCGATAAAAGGCTGTTGGGCGTGCCGTAAATTCCTTTCACATAAGCGAGAACACCTACCGAATGAAAGCCGTCTTCTTTGGGTGTGCCCGCCTCTTTATCCTTTTGCAAAAGGCAAATGACAAAGCCCTTTGAATCGTCTATTTTTCGCAGTGCGCTCAGTGAGATATGCCTATCAAAGGAAAGTCTTGTTCCCATTCGCGGAAACATCACAAATTTTTGCAGAGGCACAACAGGAAAACCTTTATCAAAATCAGGCTTGGGAAATTCCTCGACTTCTCTGCTCGGAACAGGAGATTCGGATAACGCTTGTGCTTGCGCAGTCGATTCAATTTCTACAAGTTCCGTTTTTTCATCGGCGGGAGCCGTTTTTTTCGATTGCACTTTTTTCTTAATTTTTTTTGTCAAAATAAACCTCGCTGCGTAAAATTAAACTTCTGCCTTCCTGCTCAAATTAGTCAAACTTTTTTTCACAATTTCCTCATCTATCCTCAATGTGGTTTCGTGAAAATTAGAAATGTCAAACATATAGGGTATTAAAATCCGCTCCATAACGGAACGCAATCCGCGCGCACCTGTCTTTTGCTCCACAGTTTTTTTAACAATCTCGTCGAGAGCATCGTCTGTCCATTCGAGTTTAACTTTGTCCATCGCAAACAACTGCTTATACTGCTTAATAAGTGAATTTTGCGGAACGGTTAAAATTTTCAACAACGCCTTTTCATCGAGTTCATCCAAACTCACAATCACAGGCAACCTGCCGACCAATTCAGGCAACAATCCGTAACCTATTAAATCTTCAGGCTCGCATTTTTTTAGGAGTTCTCCCACATTACTCTCGTTATGAGAAAGCACATCTGCACCAAAACCCATTCCACCGCCGGAATTTACCCGCTTAGAAATAACTTTGTCCAAAGTTTCAAATGCACCGCCGCATATAAATAAAATATTTCTCGTATTTAGGTGCACCATATTTTGTTCGGGATGTTTGCGACCGCCCTTCGGAGGAATAGCGGAAACGGTTCCTTCTAAAATTTTTAAGAGTCCCTGCTGAACACCTTCACCCGACACATCGCGGGTTATTGAGGGATTCGCAGATTTTCGTGCAATTTTATCTATTTCGTCAATAAATACAATGCCCCGCTCCGCCGCCTGCACATTGTATTCCGCCGCCTGAAACAAACGCACCAAAATACTATCCACATCTTCGCCTACATACCCCGCCTCCGTTAAAACGGTTGCATCTGCAATTGTAAAAGGAACTTGCAAAAAGCGGGCGAGAGTTTGTGCGAGCAGTGTTTTGCCAGACCCTGTGGGACCCACAAATAAAATATTCGATTTATCAATTTCAACGGGAATTTCCTGCAGGTCTAAAAAAGACGGGTCGTTCTTAAATCGTAATCGTTTATAGTGGTTATACACTGCAACGGAAAGTGCGGTTTTTGCTCTATCCTGCCCTATAACGAATTTATCCAAATGTTCTTTTAACTCGGCAGGTGACGGCAAACGGTTTTTATAGAACGCATCGCCGTCGGCAACTAAATTTTTCGCATGTTGCTTGCCTACCAAATTCTTCTCGGATTGCACCATACTGTAGCAGGTCTGTATGCACCTGTTGCAAATAGCCACTCCATCCGGTCCGGTTATCAGCCGCTCAACGGCGTTTATTCCCGCTCCGCAAAAATTGCAAGAAGCCATATTATTTTCCTTTATCTCTCGGTAAAAAAACTTCGTCTATCAACCCGAATTCGAGTGCCTCTTGCGGAGTTAAATAAAAATCACGGTCGGTTTTTTGCTTAATCTCTTCCTTGCTCTTTCCCGTGTGTTTAGATATAATATCGTTCAATTTCTCGCGGGTATTAACTATCTCGCGTGCGTGAATTTGAATGTCCGAAGACTGACCTCTCGCATACCCTTGCGGTTGGTGCAGCATAACCCGTGAGTTCGGAAGTGCATATCTCTTGCCCTTTACTCCGGCAGCCAAAAGAATTGCCGCCATTGAAGATGCCTCGCCTATGCAAATTGTAACCACATCGGAGCGAATGTGCTGAATGGTATCGTAAATCGCAAGTCCGCTCGATATATACCCGCCCGGGCTGTTTATATACAGAGTTATGTCCTTTTGCGGATTTTCGTATTCCAAATAAATTAACTGCGCCATAATGAGATTTGCCACCTCATCATTTATTTGAGTTCCCAAAAATATAATCCTCTCTTTCAAAAGTCGGGAGTATATGTCAAACGCCCGCTCTCCTCTACCTGTATCTTCAAAAATACTCGGTATAATCATTTTACCGCCTCCGCATTTTCATCCGCAGGAGCGACTCTCTCCGACAATGTTAAAATGCCGTTTGAGTTGGTGAAAGACACAATGCGCAAGAACGGACAGATAAATAAGATTCGCGAAACTCTGAAATTGGAACTCGCACAGAACTTGTTGATAGGCGAGACCTTGCCGGAGAGAGTCGCTCCTGCGGATGAAAATGCGGAGGCGGTAAAATGATTATACCGAGTATTTTTGAAGATACAGGTAGAGGAGAGCGGGCGTTTGACATATACTCC
>BNUP01000021.1 GCA_025997455.1 Fibrobacterales bacterium
AGAGTGTATAGAGTAAAGAGTAAAGAGTAACATATCTTGCACAACAGAGTCTTCCACTTCCCACACCCTTCACTCCGCACCCTATACCCCGCCCGACACCGCCGAGTTCTCCGCACCCTACACCCCATACCCCAACTTGCACGCCGCCGAGGCAAGGGGTGAGGTTAGAGGTAGGAAAGATGGTGAGTTAGTAGGTGAGACTCGTAGCAAAATATCTATAGCCCGCACAATGAGGATTAAAGGAATCCCTGCAAATATAATTGCCGAAATTACAAACCTATCAGGTGCCGAAATCGAGGCGTTATAGCATCATTGCACGGGGAGGAACTACTTTCCATCACGCCCCCACCTCTCGGCGCAGTTCCTCTGCAAGATAACCATCACTGCGGCAGTGCATATCCGAAATTCCCGTTCTCACTTCCGTATATAAATTTGATTTGTAAAATATATCAAGTGCCGTGCGCAGCGGAATGTTTTGCACTCTTGCATATTCACATATAACGCCGTTTATCTTGTGCATTATAAGATTCGTATTCGCCTGTATCATTTGATAACCTCACAAGATAAATATTGCAAATACTTGTTAATCAAATTTTGGTTTTTGAAACAGTATTGAAAATTAGGCTTATTATACCGCAAACGCCCTATTGCCTCATCCGATTTTATAAGTCCGTCAAAGTATAATTGAAGTGTATCAAATACTTTATCGTTTGCAACACCTCCGATAATCAAATCCCACTTGCTATCAACGGTCTCTCCTAACCTGCAAGCGGTGATAAAATTCAGCCATTCCAAGTTGTGCGTATTAAACTCTAAAATTTTCAAATCATCGGGTAATTTTTCCATTGCAGGCTTCTGCAAAAAACCATATAAGGATATAACGGCTTGCCCTCGTTCTTTAATAAAACGCTTAGACCAATTTTTCGCTTGCTCTTTGATAGGCGTGAGATAAAAACCTGCTCCAAAATCAGTCTGTTTTCGAGAAAGTGTCAAATCAGGTTTCTCGACTGCTACATAAGAACCGTGATATAAAATCATATCTTTAACCCGCGATTTTGCATAACTCCGAGCAATTCATCAACGATATATTCTTTTCCCTGTGTGTGAAGTGTTTCCCAAAATTGGATTATATAATCGTCAAGCACGCTACTTTCGTCTGCCATAAGGCGATAAATTTCATCTCCCGTTTTGTTCAAGCGTTCCGCAACGCTTTCAATGCAAAAAACGGCAAATTCAAGTTGTTCTTTATTCACGGTGGGAAAGGTAGAAAATTATCACGCGGCGGTGCAAGTTGGGGTATGGGGTGTAGGGTGTGGAGAACTCGGCGGTGCAAGAGTTGAACGAGAAAAGTGTAAAGTTGAAAGTGGGGAGAGGGAGATGGGTTCACTCGGCATTGCAAGCGGAGGAATTGGATGCAGTGCCGCTTATTAAATTCCCGCTGTATTCCTTAAAAAACTCTTTCAGCAGAATATCGCATTCCTCTAATTCCGCAAAATTTTTTATCACTTCCGCAAATGGCTGTTTTCCGCGATACAACTCTCTAAAAGATTTTTCTAAAGACGAAATTCTCTCCTGTGAAAAATTGTGCTTTTGCAAAGCGTGCAAATTCAAACCTGCAAAGCGTGCGGGATTTCCCAACGCTCTAACGCAAGGCGGAACATCTCTGTCAATTTTTAAAGTGCCGCCGGCAAATGAATACGCACCGATTTTTGCGAATTGCTGAACAAAAGTTCCCCCGCCTATTGTGGCAAATTTCCCGACCGAAATATGCCCGCCCAACTGAACCCCGTTCGCTATCACCGCACCCTGTTCTAAAATGCAATCGTGCCCGATATGCGAATAAGCCATTATTAAAACATCATCGTCGATTTTTGTCAGCCCGTTTTCACCGCAACCTCTGTTTATAGTTGTGTATTCCCGCACCAAACAATTTTTTCCGATTTCCAAAAATGTTTTTTCACCTTTGTATTTCAGTGCCTGCGGGTCTCCGCCAACAACCGCTCCGTCAAAAATTCGACTTCCCTCGCCAATGCAAACCCCGCCGAAAATATGCACTCTGCAGTCTAAAATTACATTCGCACCTAACTTCACACCATCATCAACAATGCTCCACGCACCGACACAAGCACTCGGATGAATTTCCGCAGAAGGCGAAACAAAAGACGACGGATGAATCATAAAATAACCTCTAACAACTCACAACTCCAATCAACGCAAAAGGCTCGGCGGTTTCAATTTTCACACAGAGTCTGTCTCCGATTTTATAATCGCCTTGCACCGCAACGGGTTTATAATTATCCGCTCTTCCTATCCAAGATTTTTTTTTGCCTTTTTCGTCAATTAATATACTGACTTTCTTTCCTATGTATGTCTTATTATTTTCAAGTGCAACTTCCATAAAAACTCGCGTGAGTTCCGCACTGCGCCTGTATTTTTCGGTGCTCGAAATTTGATTCGGCAGAGTTGCGGCAACCGTGCCCTTGCGAGGCACAAACCTTGTCCTGTTGCAACCTGTCGGTTTGCTCTCTTTTATTATGTCTAAACTTTTTTGAAAATCGCTTTCGCTCTCATTCGGGAATCCCACAATAATATCCGTTGAAATTGCAAAATCAGAAAATTCACCGTAAAAAATTTGCACAAGTTTCTGATAATCCTCTACTGAGTGCTCGCGCTTCATGTCCCGCAAAACCGCATTACTGCCGCTTTGAACGGGCAAATGCAAAAACCTGAAAACCCTTGAATCTTTATACACTTCCACCAATTTATCCGCATATTTTAAGGTATGACGCGGATTTCCCATTCCCATTCTAATTCTATAATCGCCAGCAACTTCACGCAAAATTTTCATCACCAATTCCGCCAAATCCGTCCCGATGTCAAAGCCGTAGCAACCGGCATCTTGCGCCGTCAGCCAAATTTCTTTGCATCCGTCTCCCGCCAAAAATCGAACTTCGCTCACAATTTGTGCGGGTTCATAACTCTTCAACCTGCCTTTAACCATTCGAGTTGAGCAAAACGAACACGCATCCAAACAACCCTCCGCAATGCTCACTATTCCGACAATCGGATTTTTTCTCATCTTGGGTATTCCCAATTTTGCCGAGTGTGCTTTTTCAAAACTATGCACAACTTCACCGTTTTTAATGCGTTCCAAAATTTGCGGAATGCGCTCCAAATCGTTTGTAGTCGCCGTTGAAATATTCGCATCTATTTTTTGCAATTCATCCGTCAATTCTTTTGTTACGCAACCTGTCACTAACATTTTTGTGTTGGGTAGTTCTAATTTCGTCCTGCGAACAGCCTTCAACGCACTTGCATTTCCTTTTACAGTGCATAAATTCAGCACACAAATATTTCCATCAAAGTCCTTAGTGAGACCTGCTATCTGCTCACCTTCGCTCATATTCGCACTACAACCCTGTGAAAAAAGAGAAATCATTTTTAGTGAAAGTAGTAACTTTGCACTTGGCATTACAAGAGTTGAAAGTGTAAAATTGAAAGTTGAAAGTTGATGGTCGCCCGTTATGCAATGACGAATTTAACAAGCGAACGCGGTGTAGATAGAACACACCCAAAAAGTTGAACGAGTAAAATGAAAAGTGAAAAGTGTAAAGAGTAGAGAGTAAAGAGTAGAGAGTAAAGAGTAAAGAGTAAAGAGTAAAGAGTAGAGAGTAGAGAGTAATAACTTTACACTTTTAACTTTCAACTTTACACTCTATCCCCCACACCCCACACCCTACACGCCACACCCTATACCCCTGCACCGCCGCGTGACATTTTTCTATATTTCTTCAATTATTTCTCTCGGAGACTTTGTATGTCAAAAGCGATGATTGCCGTTGATGGCAACGAGGCAACCGCAAGGGTTGCACACAAACTTAGCGAAGTGGTCGCAATTTACCCAATCACCCCTTCTACGCCTATGGCAGAATATTGCGACACTTGGAGTGCACAGGGTAAAAAGAATATTTGGGGACAGGTGCCGCGTGTTGTTGAATTACAGAGCGAAGGCGGGGCTGCGGGTGCGGTTCATGGTTCTTTGCAGGCAGGTGCTTTGACAACAACTTTTACGGCATCGCAAGGTTTGCTTTTGATGATTCCCAATATGTTTAAAATTGCAGGCGAATTGACTTCAACGGTTTTTCATGTCAGCGCACGCGCCCTTGCAATGCAGGGTCTTTCCATTTTCGGCGACCATTCGGATGTTATGTCGTGTAGGCAAACGGGATTTGCGATGCTTGCAAGTTCAAGTGTTCAAGAGGCACACGACCTTGCTTTGGTGGCTCACGCCGCAACGCTTAAATCACGGATTCCGTTCATTCACTTTTTTGACGGATTTAGAACTTCTCACGAGATAATGAAAATTGAGGAACTGCCCGTTGAAACGATTAGGGCACTTATAGACGATAAACTGATTGAGCAACATCGCAAACGCGGTTTAACCCCAGATGCACCCGTTATGCGCGGAACGGCACAGAATCCCGATGTGTATTTTCAGGGTCGCGAAACGGTAAATCCGTTTTATGAGGCAACTCCCGATATTGTTCAGGGTTATATGAATGATTTGGCAAAATTGACGGGTCGTCAATATACTCTCGTTGAATATACGGGTGCATCCGATGCCGAGACGGTTATTGTGGTTATGGGTTCGGGGGCACTTACGGTTAAAGAGACCGTTGAACTTTTGGAAAGCAAAGGGCAAAAGGTCGGAGTTTTGAATGTTCATTTATATAGACCTTTCCCGTCTAAGGAATTTTTGGCGGCGTTACCCAAATCTGTTAAAAATATTGCAGTCTTAGACAGATGTAAAGAGCCGGGTTCGGCTGGCGAGCCGTTGTATCAGGATGTTTTAACTGCTGTGTCTGAGGCGGCAATGTCGGGTTCTCGCGGTTTACCGAAGGTTGTTGCGGGTCGTTATGGTCTTGCATCTAAAGAATTTACGCCTGCAATGGCAAAGGCGATTTTCGATAATGCCGCAAGTGCAAACCCAAAAAATCATTTTACGGTCGGTATAAATGATGATGTTTCGGGAACGAGTTTGAATATAGATGAGACTTTCCGCCTCGAAAAGAAATTGTTCCAAGCGATGTTCTACGGCTTGGGTGCAGACGGAACGGTTAGTGCAAATAAAAATTCAATTAAAATTATCAGCGAATACACGGATAATTATACACAGGGTTATTTTGTCTATGACTCAAAAAAATCTGGGTCGGGCACAACAAGTCATTTGCGTTTTGGCAAAGAACCTATTCACGCCCCTTACTTAATTGAGACAAACAGTGCAGACTTTATCGCTTGCCACCATACTCCGCATTTAGACCAAATCAATATGTTGCGATATGCAAAACCCGGTGCGATTTTTCTTTTGAACACTCAGCATAGTGCCGATACCGCTTGGGATATATTCCCGCAGGAAGTGCAGAAAGCGATTGTGGATAAGAAAATTAAGGTGTTTGTGATAGACGGCTATCAGGTTGCCAAAGACACGGGAATGGGTCGCAGAATCAACACGATTATGCAAACTTGTTTCTTTGCTATTTCGGGCATTTTGCCAAAAGACGAGGCAATAGACCACATAAAACAGTCCATTAAAAAGAGTTATTTGAAAAAAGGCGAGGAAGTTGTAAAGAAAAATTGGGAGGCTGTAGATCACACCTTAAAGCATTTGCAGGAGTTAAAAGTCCCGACTTCAGTAACTGCAACCAAAAAATTCCGCCCCGCGCTAATCGGCACAAATGACAAATTTTTGAACTCCGTTACCGCGAGAATTATTGAGGGATACGGTGATGATTTACCCGTTTCTGCAATGCCTATAGACGGCACTTTCCCAACTGCCACAAGCAAATTTGAGAAAAGAGACCTCGCTCTTGAAATTCCTGTTTGGGGTGCGGATATTTGCATTCAGTGCGGAAAATGTGCTATGGTTTGCCCGCACGCGGCAATTAGAACAAAAGCCTACGATAAATCGGCTCTTGCCGGTGCTCCCGAAGGTTTCAAGAGTATGGACGGAAAAATGTTTAAAAAGTTGGGCGATAATCTCGGATTTACCGTTCAGGTTTCTCCTTACGATTGCACAGGTTGCGGAGTTTGCATTGAGGCTTGCCCCACAAAAGACAAAGCAGACCCGACTCGTAAGTCTATAAATATGACTCCGCAGGCGGATATTGCGGCGGCAGAAGGCAAGAATTGGGATTTCTTTGTGAATTTACCCGAAATGGACAGAGCGAAAATTGAGCCGAAATTGGTTAAGGATGCAATGCTGCTCGAACCGCTTTTTGAATTTAGCGGTGCGTGTGCAGGTTGCGGTGAAACGCCTTATGTTCGTTTGGTATCGCAACTTTTCGGTGATAGAATGGTGGTGGCAAATGCAACCGGCTGTTCCTCGATTTACGGCGGAAATTTACCCACAACTCCTTGGGCAAAAACCAAAGAAGGCAAAGGTCCGGCGTGGTCAAATTCTCTGTTTGAAGACAATGCGGAATTTGGTTTGGGAATTCGTTTGGGAATTACCCAACACGCAAAACAAGCACAGGAACTTTTGGAGCAAATTGCAGAAGTTCCCGCGGAATTAAAAACCGCTCTAAGAGACCAGAGTCAAACTGATGAGGCGGGAATTGCCGCTCAACGGGCAAATGTTGAAAAATTGAAATCGGTTCTAAAAAATTTAGGTTCTAACGCTGCGGCGGAGAAACTGCTCTCATTTGCAGATTACTTGGTGCAAAAGAGCGTTTGGATTATGGGCGGCGACGGCTGGGCTTATGACATAGGTTACGGCGGTTTAGACCATGTTTTGGCGAGCGGTGAAAATGTGAATGTTCTCGTTTTGGATACGGAAGTGTATTCCAATACAGGCGGACAGGCGAGCAAGAGCACCAATTTGGCGGCGGTTGCACAGTTCGCGGCAAGCGGAAAACGCGCTCCTAAAAAGGATTTGGGTTTAATCGCTATGAGTTATAAGAATGTGTATGTGGGTTATGTTGCACTCGGTGCAAATGATGTGCATACAATTAAGGTGTTCCGTGAGGCAGAGGCACATAACGGTCCCTCAATAATTATCGCTTACTCACCTTGCATTTCGCACGGAGCAAAGGATATGCGTTATATGCTCGGTCAGCAGAAATTAGCCGTTGAGTCGGGTTATTTCCCGCTCTTGCGCTATATTCCGTCAAATATTGCCGAGGGTAAAAATCCGTTTGTCTTAGACTCCAAAGCGCCGACAATTAAGGTGAAAGACTACATCTACACCGAAAATCGCTACAGAATGCTAACGGTGAGCAATTCAACTGCCGCCGATGAACTCGCAAATTGCTTGCAGGATTTTGTGGATGCCCGTTGGAAACAGTATGAAGAGTTAGCGAAGGTGTAAATTTACCGTATGGGGGCACTTGTTTTTTGGTTATCTTAAAAGGAAATCTCTAAAAAAATGAGTGCCTTTTCCGTAGCGGAAACATATTTTTATTTTTCTACACTTCGTAGTATAGGAGATAGTATATGGCATTTGAGAAAATAGACCCAAATAGAATACCTAATATTGATTATTATCTTGACGGAATCAAGTCTGTTCCTGCTAACTATGCCGAATGTCCTAATGCTTCTGAAGAATGCACAATAGAGGGATTTGTTGAGGCACTAAACGAAATTACCGAGCCGTTTGCCGAGGCATCCAAAAGGTCTATGGAGTTATATGGACCATTCTAACGAAAGCGACATAGAGCAAAAACGCATAAAATCATTGTTTTCCACATTTATATCTCTTGTATCAATTGGATTGATAAACAGCAGGGAATATACCATAAACCGTTCTCTTATGTCAAATGTAGTCCGACATTATCTACAAGATCGAACGGTTATGAAAGTCCGATACGGAATAAAAGGTCGAATTCAAGCCCCTAAGGTGGCAGGTCTTATCGCCGCATCCGTTATGAGGTATAAACCCGTTCTTCCCATTAACGGCAATGCCGAGCATATAGAAAGCAGTGACGCCAATGAACTTTTGGCAGTGCTTCACGGTTTGGCGGTGTGTGCTGAGTTACCTAACGGAAAAATAGACAGCGAATCTATGAGAAGATTTATAACAGACAGCAGATTTAAGCAGTGGCTATATAACCTTAAGCACCTTTTGCATTACAGAAACTATACGCCGGGGTCTCTATACATTATATTTGATACGGCGAGTCGTTTAATATTTCCCAATTACGAAACCGAAAGCGTGGATTGATTTTATCTATATTAACCGCAATGAATTATAAGTTGCAAAAGAACCCTATACTCAATGCTCTGCGCGATGTGATATTGCAAGAAAGAGGAAAGCAAAATTTAACACAAGCCGAATTCGCGAGAAGATGCGGTCTCAGCAGAAATTATATAGTGCTTTTGGAAAGCGGTTTGAGAATGCCGAGATTGGATTCGGTGTTTATGCTTGCTTGCGGATTTGACATATCGGTCGTTCATTTTTTTGAATTGTTAATGTTGAAGTTAATTGAGAACAATTTGAAAAAGCCTGCAAACTTAGCCGCCGACCACCACAGCAAAGTTCGCTGGAATTCAATAGAGTTTGCAGTTAATAATTCGCAAAAGAAAGAATTGAGTAATAACAGTAAGCACTGAATGACCTCGCTGAGAGGTCGTGTAAAAAACTCGGCATTGCAAGGTTGGATATTTAACAAGCGAGTGCGGTGTGGATAGAGCACACCCAAAAATTTCTATATTACCACCTGATTTTTTTATCGGAGAAGACAATGGCAGCAAAAAAAATGATTACGCCTAATAAGTCGTGTGAGAAGAGAATTCGTCAAGCGGAAAAGGCAAACGCAGTAAATCGTTCCACGCGTTCGGCTATTCGCACCAGCCTGAGCATTGTGCGCAAGGCAAAGACGACCGAAGAGGCGTTAAAAGAAGTTCCGCATTTATACAGCATTCTCGATAAATCCGCGGCAAAAGGCAAAGCGGGTTTTTCAAAAAATCGTGCGGCGAACTACAAGTCGAAGGTCGGATTGTTGTTGAATAAATTGGCTGTTGCACCGGCAGTAGCATAAAGACAGACTGCTTGCACCGGCAACTCTATGGCAGAAGAATATTCTTTTAAGAGGTTGCGCAAGGGCGTTGTTGCGTTTGTTCTTGTGTTGGCGGTGTTTGTTTTATACCGTATTCTGTTTTTCAAAACAGAGCCTCCGGTGGCGGCTCCCGAACTCGAACTATCCGAACTCGACACAAAACTCTGCCTTTTGGTATCGTCAAGTTATCCTATAAATGTGGATTCCGTTTTTGTCTTGGGCGAAAATATGAGTAAAGTTTACGCGTATTCCTCGTGGGACGGCTTGTTTAAGCGCACCGACACGATTTTTCACATTTGGTATAACGGTTCTCAAGAAGTTAAGCGAACTGTTTGCGAGATTGAAGGACTTTCGTGCCATAGCAAATTATCTGCCGACAGTTTGCAAGCGGGTTTGTGGAGCGTGGATACAAAACAAAAAGGAATTTTGCTTAATTCTACACAATTTAAGTTAAGGTAACCACTCTTATATAACCTCATAAGAGATTGGTAGAGGTTACCAAGCGACATGGGCGAACTGCGTTTTTATGGTGATAATGTCATCCTATGGCGAATGCTCGCAGTATCGCCGTCGTCTCTAAAAACTCAAACCTGTGGAATTGTGTTACAAAGAGAGTTTTTAGAGGTTTCCTTAATAAATTAGCGGGATAATTGCACTCGAAATGCAGACTGAATTTTCCTCGCTTTCGGTTGCTCAACTCCCGCAATTTTTGCGAATTTTTGCCACCGACTAACAGACCGCAAAACCTCGTTCACTATAACCTCTGCCCGACCTCGTTTTAGCGAAACGGTTTTACCGCATTCAATAAAATCATTCATTACAAAATTATCTCGTTTGCCGTTCATAGACATTTGATGTTGGTTTGTCCAATATGTTTTGGGATTATAATTGTAAGTAATATCATAAGCGGGCGATAAACTCCACCTTCCTTTTTTGTCCATTAAAAATGCGATATTCTTAACATGGTCGTCTTGGTTGCGGGCTATAATGTTAAACGCCATTCGTCTAAAAAATTGTTCAATTTCGTTATAAGTTAAATGCAAATTATTTTTCATAATAAAAATTGCCTGCTCATAAGAATAACTCGCGGGAGAATTAAAATCAAAATGAGCCAATGCCCCTAATGTTTGCAAATGTTTTTTCTCATATTTATCGCTCCTGTCAAAGCGTTTGGTCATAAAATGATGGCGGTTGTTTTCTGAAAAAAGTCTGCTCTCGCTCATAGTAATTCCTGCGTTTGTTGCCATTAAATAATAGGCGTATTCAACTAAGCCATAACCCTTAAAGTCTATGTCAAATTTGAGCAGCCAATAAGTAAATCCTTTGCCTGCACTCACTTGTCCCGAACGAATTTCATTTGTTTTTTGATTCCAAGCGATTAGGGCTTTTGCCCGTGCTCCTCCCGCAGAAGTTCCGATGCTTAAAATTTGTTGCATCACGGAATTGTTATTTTGCTTTTTATGAATAACAGAAAACGAATGTTTTTGCACTAAAATGCGAGATGCTAATTGAACGAGCGGTTCAAGTTCTATTTTGTGAGTTTCCGTTAGTGTTTCGTTTGTAGCAGGCTTGTATTCCAAAGCACCCATACCGCGCGAACCGATGTAGCATAATTTTTCTACGGGATTCATAGAAGTGCGACCTTGTGCTGCAAGGTATTCATTTATCAATTCATTGCCAAATTTATCGGGCAAAGAATCGGACAATAAACCGGGCAATCCGTTAAATGTTTCGTAAGGCAACTCATTAAAAGAATAGACCCTGTTTGAAAGAGGCATTTTAACGGGCGAAACCTCAATAGAACTTCCTATAAAATCGGGGTCGTATTGAAAACTTGCGACACCTGTTGTTTCGTCAAAAATAACGGCGGCAATTCTTATGTTCCAAAGAAATACTTCTGCTTTAACAATCATTTTTCATCTCCCCACTTCCAAGTTATATGAGTGTCGCTTGCACAACTTTCCTTGACTCTGGCACGAATTCTCATAGTTCCTTTATTATCAACCAACTCTATGGGACTTGCGGTAATTGGAGGCACAAGGAGATCGAGTTTTGAAGTCAGGTCAAGGGCACGCAATATTCTGATAAAATTGGTAAGTTGCACGGACTCGCCATTTTCGAGTCGTTCCAAAGTTCTCTTTGCAACTCCCGCATCTTCTGCAAGAAGTTCTTGAGTTAAATTTGCAGTAACCCGCAAGTGTGCAAGCCTTGCTCCAATTTCTTTCATAATGGCGGAATCTGTTGTATTCATAGTGTAAATATAGAAAAATATTGTAAAATAAATCGTCAAAAAAGTAAAGTTAAAGGCAAAAAACGCGTTTAATTCGGCTAAATAGACGAGATAAAATTGGAAACTCGGCATTGCCGCCATTATTCATACAGATTATCTCAGGTTTCTTTTTAATTGGGCGGCTATACTTATTGCCACTACTATTTATACAGATTATCTCATTTTTTTACAAGTGAGTGGCTATACTTATTGTCCGCCATTGTTTATACAGATTATCACGACTCCTTTTTAATTGGGCGGCTATGCTTATTGTCCGCCATTATTCATACAGATTATCTCAGGTTTCTTTTTAATTGGGCGGCTATACTTATTGCCACTACTATTTATACAGATTATCTCATTTTTTTACAAGTGAGTGGCTATACTTATTGCAGGGAGGAGATGGGAGATGGGAGCGGCAATGCAGAGGAATTTCTACCTTCCCAAGATGTCATCTCTAAAACCCGTTATGCTTGCGAACTTGCGTGAAATGGTGAAGTTGCAACGAGCCGCACACGATTCTATGTTTAAGTTTTCCGTGAAAAAAATGTTTCCGTTATCGCTAATATTTCCGCAGGTCGATTGGATTCGTATAGCCAGAATGATGAATACGCTTTTGGAAAAATGCAGGGAACAGAAAATTTTTTTGGCGACTGAGAAATCGAGCGTGGATGAGGCGGAATTGCCTTTTTTGAATTTACTTCCCGAATATTTTGATGCTTTGTCTAAAACTGCAGAATTGCTCGGCAAGGCGGCGAACTTTCGTCAAAATACTTTGGAAAAAAAGACTAAATTTAGCGTTAAGGAATGGAATGCAATTTTGAGAGAATACAATAATGCAAGCGATGATTTGGCAAGAATCGGTATGGTTATGTATAAATTGTATTAGCAATGCTAAACGGGCGAATACTATTCGCCCCTACAATTCCCTTTTCCATACACGATTTTTGGGCGGCATAAATGCCGCCCCCACCCGCCGCTTGCAATGCCCTCCCAACTTTCAACTTTCAACTCTTGCATCGCCGAGTTCCCCACACCCCACACCCCACACCCCGCACCCCACACCCTATACCCCTGCATTGCAAAGTTTCTACATTCCCCACATATGAAAATTTCTATTCTTGGAACCGGCGGGTGGGGACTTGCACTTGGTAAGGTGTTAGAAGGAAACGGACACGAGATTTCGTTTTGGACACCTTCGGCGGCAGAGGTAGAATCGTTATCACAAAATTCAGAAAATAAAGATAAATTACCGGGAGTGGAATTGCCCAAGAGTTTTCGCTACACAACAGATATGGCAGGTGCAACGGAAAATGCGGGAATAATAATTTTTGCAGTTCCGAGTCAATTTATGGAGAGCACCGCCGCCTTGCTTTGCGAATGTGAAAAAAGAGAAGTTTCGGTGGTTAGTGCGACAAAGGGAATTTCGGAAAATTCATTAAAGAGAATGAGCGAGGTTATTTTATCAAATGTTAAATGGCTCTCGGCAGACAGCGTTGTTGCGTTAAGCGGTCCCACGCACGCGGAAGAGGTTGCACGGGGTGTTTATACAGCGATAGTTGCCGCATCGCCCAATCAAAATTTGGCAAAGAGCGTTCAGGAAATTTTTAGCAACAAGACATTTCGAGTTTATACATCGCAGGATATTGTGGGAGTGGAACTTTGCGGAAGCGTTAAAAATGTTATCGCTATCGCGGGAGGGATTATTGACGGTTTGGAAAACGGAGTCGGCGACAATACAAAAGCGGCTCTCATCACCAGAGGTCAGGCGGAAATTCGTCGTCTCGGAGAGAAGTTAGGTGCAAATCCTCTCACTTTTTCGGGGCTAGCAGGAATAGGTGATTTAATAGTAACCTGTATGTCGCGGCACAGCAGGAATCGGTTTGTGGGAGAGCAAATCGGCAAAGGAAAATCGCTCTCCGAAGTTTTGGCGAATATGAAAATGGTTGCAGAAGGTGTGCCTACTTGCAGAAGTTCGCACGCTTTGGCTTATAGTTGCGGTATTGAAATGCCGATTGTGAATGCTGTTTATGAAACGCTTTTCAACGGAAAAAATCCTCGCGTTGCAATTGAAGAATTGATGACAAGGGAACTCAAGGCTGAATCTTAAACCCTTAACGACCTTGCAAACATCACAAGTGCCGCAATGCCGTAGATAATGTGTCCTATCCACGCACCGAGCCACTCGGATAAAATTCCGTTTTCACCCATTTGCAAACCCACGCGAATCACTATATAATAACTAAAAGTTAAAATAATACCTATGCCGAATTGTTGGCTTAAACCTCCTTTTCTGCTATACCTGTGTGAAAGGGAAATTGCGATTAAAAGCGTTACGAGTGCCGTAATGGGGCTTGAATATTTGAAGTGCAGTTGGGTCTCCATTTTTTTGGTGTCTTCTCCGCTGCGCCTCAGAATTTCAATTCGTTTAGTTATTTGCCGTGCACTCATCTCCTCATGACTCTGCCTCTCGTTTATAATATCCTCCGGCAGAACCGTTGTCTGTTTGCCGACATCAAATGTTTTGAATTTTGTAGCGGTGAGGTTACCGTCTTGTGAAAAATATCTCGCCCAACCATCGTTTAGAATCCAAGAAGAATCGTTCCACGAAATTTTTTTTGCATCATATCTCGCTGTCGGTTTTCCGTTTGTCTGCAACACAATAGAAATTTGTTCTCCGTTTTTGCGGAGTCCGTTGTAGTGCTTAAAATACCAATCGGAGTGATCCGCACCTATAAAAATAAATTGACTTTTTTCTTTAATTCGCGGATTTTTTTTCTGTTCAATTCTTGTTTCTGCAATTTCAAGTCGGCGGTGATTTGCATCTGGCAAAATCGTCTCTCCAATTACAAAAAGAAGTCCCGTGATAATAATCCCTACAATAAAAAGCGGCATCAAAATTCTAAACGGACTTCTCCCCGCCCCCTGCATAGCGGAAATTTCCAAATGCCTTGTCATTCCGCCTATACTTGCAACCGTTGTGAGCATCAGTGCAACGGGACTCACCAAATAAATTATATACGGGAGATAACTGAGATAATACTCACCTGTCTGCGCCATTCCGCGCAAGAGCCACATTTTAATATTGCCCACAAAATCTATAATTATGAATACCGAAATACTGCCGAGCATTATCAGTGCAAACGACCATAAAAAGTTGCTTAGCATATATCTTGTGAATTTTTTGGGGAGCATAACCATCTACCTTTTATTTACTCGCCAAGTTAAAATTAAACCAATTATTCCTATTAAAATATTACACCCCCACATTGAAATTGCAGGGGGAATTATAAGGCGATCCGCCAAATTTTCACCGCCGATTAAGCACACCCAATATACCACAAAAAAGCCCAAACTATAAACCGTGCCGGGACCTATTCCGCCTTTGCGTGCGATTATTCCGAGCGGTGCTCCAATTAGAGCAAATACCACACAGGCAACTGCGGTGCTTATTTTTTTGTGAATTTCAACTTGGTATTGGGCGATTCGTTTTTTCAAACCGTCACGGCGAACCTCCATTCTGCCTATAGCGACTTGCTTGTTTTTTTCTTCTCTGATAACTAACGCTATTGCATCTTTATGCGAAATGTTTCCGCTTGCAGAACCTTTGCCCCACACCGTCCTTTCAAATTCGGCGATCAATTTTGCCTCGTCCGCACGGGCAGTATCAACCACTGCCAGCATATCTTCTATGGGCATTTCTCTATCGTTTCTGCTTTTTGTGTCGGTGCGTTCAAAGCGGTCATCTATATTTTGAACGGCAAAATCTTGGTTGGAAAATCGTATGCGAAAATATCGTTCAGTGTCTTTTGGATCTACAAAATGATTTTCTCCGCTTTTGAGATGAAGCATTAGGGTCGCCCCCATATCAACATATTCCATTGAGGCTGAGTCGGCTGTTATTACTCTCGGATAAGTTCCGCCTATTTCAAAAATGCGAACACCGTATAGTTCTGCGTTTTGGTGGTCTATGCGCGAGACCCACATTTGAACTCCGGGAAATTGATTTATGAGTTTGCCTTCGTCTATGAGTGCGTGCGGTTTTTTGCGGGTTATAGATTGCATAAGGAGGGCACTGCGGAGGTTTGCTTCGGGCAAAATCCAATTGTTGAATACTATTAACAGAACCATTATAAGTGCGGAGAATATCAGGACGGGGCGCATCATAGAAATCGGGGAAATTCCTGCGGATTGCATTGCGGTAATTTCTCTGTCTGCCGAGAGTCGCCCGAAGGTCATTAGAGTTGCTGCGAGCACCGACATAGGCACAGCCAAACCTACCATCCAAACCACATTCAACGCAAAAATTTCGAGGACTATGGGTGCGGGTATTCCTTTGGAAAGAATTTTATCTAATACTTCAACTAAAAAATTTATGACGAAAAGAAAAGTAGTGACAAACAGAGCCGCAAAAAACGGAACAATGTGCTCTTTGAGAATATAGCGAACCAAAATCATTACCGGTAAAAAATAGAAATAGCGAGCAACGCAACATTATCCACACCCCACAATTTCTACTTTTTTGATAATGTCATCTTTTTTTCTATCCGATGCACATCTCGGCGTGTCGCCTGCGGGAGCGGTGCCTGAGCGTGAAATTCACCTTGCGGAATTTATTAAAGGGCTTAGGGGGCGGGCTACCCGTCTTTTTATTGTAGGAGATTTGTTTGAGTTTTGGTATGAATACGATTTTTACACTCCGAGTGCACATTTTAAAATATTAAAAAATCTTGCGGAACTCAGGGAGAGCGGTTGCAAAATAACTTTATTAAAAGGCAATCACGATTTTGGTTTTGGGAATTTTTTTAGCGAACAACTCGGCATAGAAACCGTTGATTACTGTGTAGAGGAATTGGAGGGCAGGCGTGTTTATGTGTGCCATGGCGACGGCTTAGCCGGTATTGACGGCTCTTACCGTTTCTTAAAAAAAATTCTGAACTTTCGTTTTAACAGATTTCTTTTCAAGTGGCTACACCCGGATTTAGGAATGAGACTCGCCCTTGCAGTCGGTTCTAACAGCCGCGATTTTAACAAAAAACGCATAGTCCCCGAAGAGGAATATTTGGAAAACGCCCGCGTGCTAATGCGAAAAAACAACTGCGATACCTTAGTCCACGGGCATAATCACACCGCAGGCATTTGGAAAGTCCCCGAAGGTTTGGTAATAAACTGCGGAAACTACCTCTTTAATGAAAACTACCTTGAAATTCGTCAAAAAATTTGCTATATTTGTGACTCACTTTCCGCAGTGCCAAACTCTGCCTGCTGAGAGTTGCTTACAGAGCAGCGTGAATAGCAATATTGAACCTCGCAAAAATGCAAAGTAAGCACTAACCAAAGAGTTTCCTCTTAAAAAAGAGGCAGGAGCAAAAATGGCATATAGAGGTCCCAAGGCAAAAGTTGCCCGTTCGTTGGATTTGGCAGTTACCCCCAAAACGCAGAAGGTGTTGGAACGCCGTAAATTCCCTCCCGGTCAGCACGGAATGGGTCGCAAAAGAAGTGCAGGCGTTTATAAGCAGCAACTCGTTGAAAAACAGAGACTCAAATTCACCTATAACATTTCGGAATCGCAACTCTCAAAAATCTACGATGAGGCAAACCGCCGCGATGGTTCTTCCGGTGATAACCTGATGCAACTTTTAGAAACTCGTCTCGATGCACTTGTGTATCGTTCCGGTTTTGCACGCACAATTTTTGCAGCCCGCCAATATGTCGCTCACGGACATTTTCAGGTGAATGGGCAACGCAGTTTTTCTCCGAACCGCAAAATCAAACCGAATGATGTTATTGCAGTCCGCGAAAAATCCCAGAATCATCCCCAAATTAAAGAGGCAATTGAAGGTGCACCCGAAGCCCCCTCATATTTGGCAGTCGAAAAAAACAAGTTAGAAGCAAAACTCGTTCAAGTTCCTCTCCGCGACCAAATCCCGGTGAAACTCAACGAGCAGTTGGTTGTTGAATACTATTCTAAGTAGTAATATAGGGGTGCCGTTCGGGTGCCCCGCAATGACGGAACGCACTACATCAAGCAAAGCGACTGGACAGCGTAGAAAAAACAGTTATTGTTTGATTATTTTATTTGTTGCTGTAAAAAAAAATTTCTACATTGTCCGCTATGCCTACCAATCTCCGTGAATTTTGCACCACCGGTCTTTGTATCCCAAGCAAGAACTATATGGTGGATACCACGCCAAAAATCGATAGTATTATAGAACTTATAGAAAAAGGCAAATACTTTACCATAAACCGTGCTCGGCAATACGGCAAAACAACCACGCTACACCTATTAGAACTTGCTCTCCCCAAAATAGGCTACGAATGTGCCCGAATCAGTTTTGAAGGAATTGATGATGAAGTTTTTGATAGCCCTGAGGCTTTTTGCCCAAGTCTCTTAAACCAAATTGCAACAGTTTTAGAACGGAAGTCTATCTCTAATGCAGAGGTGTGGCGCAATGATTCTGTTGTTTCTTTCCAACTTTTAGCAAATCACATTGCTCTGATGTGTCAAAATAAGCAGGTGGTTTTGATGATAGATGAAGTAGATAAAACTTCAAACAATTTTATTTTTCTCAAATTTTTGGGTATGCTTAGGGAAAGTTATTTGCGAAGATATGATGTGCCAACTTTCCAAAGCGTTATTTTGGCGGGTGTTTATGATATTAAAAATCTAAAAATAAAAATCGCAAAGGAAGGGCAATATACACTTGAAGGCGGGGAGAACCGCATAAACTCACCTTGGAATATAGCGGCAAATTTCAATATAGATATGTCGTTTAGTGCACCAGAAATAGCAACAATGCTAAATGAATACGAGGGCGACCACCACACGGGAATGAACATAAAAGAGATTTCCGAAGAGATATATTACTACACAAGCGGCTATCCGTTTTTAGTGTCTGATATTTGCAAAATAATTGATGAGGAATTAGAAAAAGACTGGTCGCTCGACGGAGTGCAAAAAGCGATAAAAAAAATAATGAATACTCCCGGAATGCCGTTATTTGATGATATGGCGCATAAAATAAATGACAATAAAGAGTTATATGATTTTTTATACGACACAATAGTAGAAGGAAAAATCGGCACATATAATCCTATGAGTTATGCTATTTCTTTGGGACTTATGTTTGGAATTTTATCGAGAAAAGACAATTTTGTTTTTGTCGGTAATAAAATTTTTGAGATTATACTTTGCGATTATTTTATTATTGAAAAGCAACGGGTTGCAAAAGAAAAAATTACTGAAGTTCTTTCCAATATAGTTGAAGATAAAAAGTTCAATATGGAACTATGCTTAAAAAAGTTTGGGCAACACTACTATGAACTTTACAACGCAAAAAATGCAAAATTTTTAGAAGACGAATGTAGAATTTTATTTTTAACCTACCTGCGCCCGCTCATTAACGGTTGGGGATTTTACCATATTGAAAGCGAGACCCGCGACAGCGAACGGATGGATATTGTGGTTGATTACGCACCGGAGCAGTTTATTTTGGAGTTAAAAATTTGGCGGGGTGATTCTGCTCACAAAAAAGCATACGAACAATTGGGTAAATATTTGGATAGCAAAGGCAAGGATACAGGGTATTTGCTCACATTTGATTTTCGCCGTTCGGGCACTGCACGCCGCACTTCTACCCGCAAAAAATCCGCCAAATGGATAAAATGGCAAGGTAAAAAGATTTTCGATGTGATGGTGTAGAGATTTTATTAGTAATGATTGACCCGCACTTACCTCTCCTTCCCCGATAAACTCCGCAGTAAAAGCGGTCGGGCAAGGAGTATCAGCAAAATCATAGGGGCAGAGGCAACAACGCAGAATGCCATTAAAAGTTCAGGGCGGTTGGCGAATTGACCAACTGCCATTCTTATACCGACCGGTAAAGTAGCGGTGGTTAAATCGGTTGAGAGAATCCAGATGAACAGAATTTCGTCCCACGCAAAAAGCAGCATATAAATAAAGCACACGGCAATTCCGGGTGCGGCGGCGGGTAAAAGCACCTTAGTGAAAGCCTGCCAATAATTGCAACCGTCGAGAATAGCGGACTCTTCTAAATTTGCGGGCAATGCGGCAAAAATGTTAAACAAAAATTGAATTGCCATAGGCAAAAAGAATATTAAATTCACAAAAATAATCACGCTATACGAATTAAAAAGACGAAAATCATTCATCTGCAAAATCGAAAATATTACAAAGACGGGAATCAAAAACGGCAACCCCGAAAATATTTGAGTGGAAAGCAGCGCACGGGAAAAAATAGTTTTCCCCTTAAATCTCATTCTCGCTATAGCATAACTCGGAAACACGGCGAGCAAAAGGCACAGAACTGCAATGCTCAAACTTATTATCGCAGAATTTTTCATAAAAACGGCAAGCGGCATTGTCTTTGCTATGTCTTGATAATTAGAGAATTGAAATTTGCGGGAGCCTTGCGGAATAAACGAAAAATCACTTTTCACCGATGGAGTTGAGATTGTATCTTGAACAACAGACGGTGTATTGCCCGCAATTGCAATATGATTTTTTAGAACCTTTCCCGACTCCTGCTGAATTGTGCTCGTTCCCAAATCGTGTATCACCAAAATTTCTGAGTCGGATACCTGCGAAAATCTGTGAATTGAAGTATTTGGCAAACCCGTAGCATCGGTTATCCAATTGATTTCCTTTGTATCCGTATCAAAAATTGCTACACCGGGAAAAATTTCGCCTCGCATTCCCAAAACAATTTTATTTCCTGCCAAAACCATAGAAAGTCCAAACGATGTCGCTTGGCTCTCCCAAATATTTTCCCAAGGGAAATATCTGAAACGGGAAACTTTATTAGGAAACAACTCCGACAAACACCACCGAAACAAAAAGTGATTCTCCCGTTCCGTGCGTGCTGATTTTTCTAAGAGAGAATTTATCTTAGGGTTCAACCAGCCGTCGCTCTTTCCCCATTCGGCAAACAACAGATTCAAAATTTTTTCATTCGTTAAAATGTAATTCAATTGATTTATTATCTCCTCCGACTGATAGAATTTTATTCCTGAAATTTTTGAAATGTCGCTTGAATTTAATCTGTCTGCGAGCCAAGAAAAATTTTCAGGTAAAATATCACTCGAAGAGTAAAACCTCGTAGGGTCAAATTTGTTATAACTGTCCTCAAAATATTCCCAATTGTAGTTTCCCTTAATTGTTCCGTTTTTAAGCGAAATTTCGGTTAAACCGTTATCTGCACTTGCTCCCCAAAGTGAATTTTCCTGCCGAGCATAAACCGTTGCAACGGAATTTAAGTCGGTTATCATTTTTTTATTCACAAAAATTTGTCCCAATTCCGTTGCCGCAATCTGTGTAGGTTTTTTGGTGCTGTTTGTATCAAAATTAATCTCTTCAAAAAACACAACGGAATTTTCTCTCGGTTGAGGAATATATTTTTTATTCAAAATGTCAATATTCGGCATAAGTGAAAACCATACCATAACCACAAACGGCAAAACTCCGGCAAATGCGAAAATCCACGCTACTGCCAATTTTTGTTTTTTGTGCATTAACATTAAAAATTATACTCCGTAATTATCAATTTTTAAGCGGCGGTAATAAAATAAAATTGCAACACCCACCACAGTCATTAACATCATCGACAAAGCCGCACCTACGCCTAAATTCCAATACTGAAACGCCGTGCGGAAAATATACGGCATAAGCATATCCGCGCCTTTTCCCGGAATAATAGTTCCTCCGCCGAACATCATAACTATTATATTGAAACTGTAAATGTTGATAATAAAATTTTGAACAAAAACGGCAATAAATACAGGTTTCAAAATTGGCAGTGTTATGTAGAAAAACTTTTCCCAATTTTTTGCACCGTCCATAATAGCCGCATCATTTACATCACTCTTAACCGAATTTAATCCGACCAAAAATAAAAGCATTGAGTAGGGAAAGTAATGCCAAATCGCGGGAACAGCAACCGCAAAAATCGCATTCTCGCCAACGATCCACTGCGGGTTTAACATTTCCATTTGAAAAAGCGTTCCAAAAAACAGACCCACAACAAAACTCGGCAATGCCCAAGAAATCATAATGAGGGAAATTGCAATTGAACGACCTTTGAACGGATTAGAAATACACAACGCCATAAACAAGCCGATTGTCGTGGAGCAAATTGTGGTGACCATTGTATATATTATTGAATTTTTAACCGCATTTATAAAACCGTCTTGTCTTAACGCGAGAATGTAATTATAAAAAGAAGGAGTAGAGTCAAACCAATTTTTTGGGTTATTGTTTATGTCAAATAAACTTATTGCAAAATTTGTGGAGATAGGCAATATTAAAAATATAAAGAGAATAATGCACATAGGTATAACAAAAAAATATGCAAGTTTTTTTTGTTTCATAGCCGTGCTCTCCTTATCACATCGTTTATTTCTCTGTCTGCGGCGTGTAATTCCGCATCTATTTGCCGTTCAGGCCAAGTGCCGCCGTGCGAGTTAGAAATTATGTTGAAAATATTATTGAATCTTTTTGTTAAAATATCGGTTTCAATAGTTCCCCAATACGGAACAGACGGATAACTCTTTCCTTTTTCCACAATTTTTTTGAACACTTTGTAATTCTCATTTGCCGAAAAATAAGGTAAATCATAAGTCTCTATAAATGCAGGTAAAAAGCCGGAAATTCGCGAGAATTGCAATTGAACATCGCTTTGCATAGTTAAGTATCTGAGCAATGCCAAAGCCTCTCTTTTAACTTGACTCTCCGAAAATATACCCAAATTTGAGCCGCCCAAAAAGTACACGCCTTCTCCGCCTTTTTTTGCGGTGGGCGGAATCATAACTCCGTATGGTATTTTTTGATTTTCTAAATACATTGATTTTGAAGTTGTTTCGCCTATGAATGCGGTTTTTCCTTTGTCAAAATCATCGCTCACGCCCGCAGTAGTTTTATCTAAATTAGAGTAATCGTTGTAGCCGTTTTTTACCAAATCTAAGTAAAATTTAATTCCATCCATAGTTTGCTCGGAAAGCAAATTGCTCTCAGTTAAATCTTCGGTTATGTAAGAACCGCCCGCACTGAAAATCCAAGATGAAAAATTATGAACTATATTCCAATCATTTTTTGCAGGATATTCCATTGGGCTTATTTGGCGACCATTCACAACAAATTTTTTATCCTTTATATTTTTAAGAACCGATATGAACTCATCTCTGTTTTTTATTTTGTTCGGTTGAATTTTTAATCCCGAAATTATATCGCTGTGATAATAAAAAGGTCGCACATCCAAAAACCAAGGGAGCGAAGTTATGTTTGTGGAAATTTTAGTTTTCATCACTTCCCTTGCTCCTTCAACGAACAATTCGGGTTTTCCTTCCCAAGAATTAAATGCGGAGTCAAGGGGATAAAGTGCATCGAGATCTGTAAGCGATGCCGCCCAAGTTGATGGAACCTGTATCACATCTGGACCATTGCCTGTTGCAACGGCAAGAACTATTTTTGAAAATCCGCTACCCCAATCTAAAATGGTAACTTCAACGGTTATGCCCGGATTTTCCACACTGAAACCTTTGAGAAGTTTTTTCATATCTTCCGCAGGATTAGGCGAATTATTAAATACCCACAACTGCACAACCTTACCCGAAGATGTCTCATTGCATCCCGTAAGATTACACGCAAGTAAAAGAAAGAAAAGTGTAATTGCGGAACTTAAAAACCTACACACTTACCCTCCGCGAATAAGAGCAGGTTATTTTCTAAAATTTCCACAAACACCGTTTCGCCTATTTCGTAATGCTCCGTGCTGTGTATTATAATTGAGAGTGATAAACTTTCTTTTACCGCATACAATATGGTATTTGCACCTTGAAATTCAAGCATCTCAACTATCATCTGGAGAAGTGTACTTTCTTTTTGAGAAAAGTCCGTATCATCTACGGAGACAATTTGCAAATTCTCCGCACGCACTCCGAGTTTCGCTTTTGAGTATTCTGTAAATAGATTGAGAAATTTGTTTGGAGCGGGAATGAGGGATTTCGCTTTTATCAAATTCAAAAAAAGTCCGTTTTCCTCTGCCTGCGTTTCAACATCTATAAAATTGATTTCGGGGTAGCCTATAAATTTTGCCACAGTTTCATTTACGGGTTTGTTGTATAATTCTGCACTTGTTCCGACTTGTAAAATTTTTCCGCCGTCCATACACGCCACTCGGTCGCCCAAAGTCAATGCCTCGGTCGGGCTGTGAGTTGTGTAAATGGTTGTTATGTGAAGGTTGTTGCAACACCATCGCAAAACGGATTGATAGTGCATTCTCGCCCGTGAATCCAATTCTGAAAGCGGTTCATCGAGCAAAAGAATTTTCGGGTGTTTCACAAATGCCCTTGCGAGTGCTACGAGTTGCCTTTTTGCCTTTGAAATTTTGGCGGGTTTTAAATCGAGAATATCCGTAATTTCAATTAAGTTCGCAATTTCCGCAACCTGAACGGCTATTGTTTCGCGCGGCAGTCCGCTGAGTTTTAAGTTAAATTCCAAATTCTGCTTTACGGTCAAATGCGGATACAGAGCCTGTGTCTGAAACGCCATTGCGATGTTTCGGTAATCTGGTGAAAATTCCGTAAGAGTTTGTCCGTTAAAAAGCACCGTTCCCGAAACTCCGTCTGCAAGCCCTGCTATAACCCGAAGGATATGCGATTTCCCGCAACCCGAAGGTCCCACCAAAACAAAAAATTCCTGTGCTTTTATTTCAAGCGAAACTTCGGAAAGCAAAGGAGGTTTCTGCGAATCCCTATCGTATAGAGCGATGTTTTCAAGTGATACGCCCACGCCGGAATTGAACCCCCCTGCACCGCTCATTCCTTACCGTCCTCCGTTTCCGTTTTTGGCAAGTCGAGTTCAAACAAGCGGCGGATTGATTCCAAAATCAGAGAGGAATTTTCACCTTCCTCCGTGAGTTGCGGGTAGTGAATAGCCACAAGCATTGCAGAGGGATTATTATTTACCCTCTTTACAAAGTTGCTGTCCGAAACGCCTCCTTCCGTTAAATCAACAACGAAAGTATCCCACTCTTCTTTGTTGAGAAACTCTGTCGCTTTTTCTTCGGTATTTGCAACGCGAATAGTCGCAAGCGGCAAAAGCGTTAAAAGCGATGTCTCCGTAGCCGCACGAATTCCGTTTTCCTGCACCCACACCAAAATCCTGCGATTTCTGTAATCGCCTGTTGGGACGAACTTACGCTTTGAGGGGTAGTTCTCATCTTCTTCCAAATCGTCACTATCTTCTAATTTAACCATAATGGGAAGGTAGAAAATGCACTCGGCAGTGCAGGGTGGGGTATAGGGTGTGGCGTGTAGGGTGTGGGGAATAGAGTGTAAAGAGTAAAGTTGAAAGTTGGGAAGAACTCGGCGGTGCAGATTAGGGTGTAGGGTATGGGGTGTAGGGTGTGGGGAACTCGGAGGTGCAGTTTTGTTAGTGGGGATTGTCATTCCCGCACAGGCGGAAATCTAAGATGCATTCCAAGCCACAATCGCCTCCAAAATAAAAAAAAATCACAAAATTTTCATTTTTCCTTGCATTTTGCCAAAAAAAATTCTATATTTACTGACAAATATGTCAGGTATTTTTTATGAAAAGCAAATGATACGGAGTGCTACTGCCGCAAGCATAGTGCAAAATATCAGCATTCA
>BNUP01000022.1 GCA_025997455.1 Fibrobacterales bacterium
TCTAAAAACTCTCTTTGTAACACAATTCCACAGATTTGAGTTTTTAGAGACGACGGCGAACTACTCAAATTTGCATAAAAAACGCAGTTCGCCCATGTCGCTTGGTAACCTCTACCAACCTCTTAGGGTTAATAGAGGTTCTCTTAAGAATATCTCCCATTAATCATTCCTTCTGCCGCCGAATAATCCCGCTTTGTATGCCCAATACATCAACATTAAAATGGAATTAATCGCGGCGGCTACATAAGTGAGACCTGCGGCAGTGAGAACGGAAGAAACCGTATCTGCCTCATTTCCCTGCCGAACAATGCCAAGATGTTGCAGTTGTTTTTTTGCACGCGAAGAGGCATCGAACTCAACGGGAACGGTTACGAGCGTAAAAGCGGTTGCCATTGCGAAAAGTGCAACTCCAAGAATTGCGATAGACCGCCCGATGCCTGATGTGCCTGCCGCCTCCGCACCTGCACCAAGCATAATTCCTATAATCACAAGCCAAGGTCCCAGATTACTCCCAATATTTGCAGTCGGAACAATTGCCGAACGCAACCACATCGGAAAATAATTCTGTGCGTGCTGAATTGCGTGCCCAACCTCGTGTGCCGCCACGCCTGCAGATGCCGCCGACCTTCCCCTATACACATCGGGGCTTAAATTTAAGGTTTTATTCAGCGGATTGTAGTGATCGGAAAGAAAACCTTGATGTTCATGCACAGTTACATCGTTTATTCCCGCATCGTGCAAAATTGCCTCCGCAACCTGCGCTCCCGTGTAACCGCTTGCAATGGGCGTTTCCTTGCCTTTCTTAAAACGGCTCTTTACCATTAACGATGCACCGAGAGACAGCGCCATTCCGACGACTATCAAAATCATATACAAAGGGTCTAAAAGCATACAGTGAAACTATAATCTTTTAGCGAAATTTTCCTTCTTTTTCTCTAAAAAAGTGATATACTGCATATTTAGGCGGATAGAAAGCATTTCACTCTCGGTTTCCGTGTAGCAACGGAACTCAGGAGCATTGCCGCTTTTTCGAAAATGCACAATTTCGCCGCTCAAAAACTCAATTCGCACGCCATCGGTCGTATTTATATTTTTTATGGGGACGGGGGTCGGTTCGCTTGCGCTCCCAACAACCCCCGTAACGCCCCCATTTTGAAGTTCTTTTAGAATTTCGTCTGCTAATTCTGAAGGAAATTCCTTTACCAATCCGCTTGTAGTGTATCTCGGCGGTAATGTAGCGAGAAGTTGCGAAAGGGTTTGATTTTGTGATTTTGCATACATAATTGTTGATATTATCGGAGTTAAAGCATCGCGAGTTGTTAAACTTTGCGTTAAAAAACCGCCGTTTGCCTCGTAACCGGCTATACTAATCCCCCCTTGCTGAGTTGCACCTTCTCGGTGCAACTCTTGCCTCCCCCCGCCTATTTCGCCCGCATGGCTGGCGGGGGGAATACCACCTCTAATCCCCCCTTGCTGAGTTGCACCTTCTCGGTGCAACTCTTGCCTCCCCCCGCCTATTTCGCCCGCATGGCTGGCGGGGGGAATACCACCTCTAATCCCCCCTTGCTGAGTTGCACATTCACGGTGCAACTCTTGCTTCCCCCCGCCATACTTCGCCTCTAATTTTTTTATTCCCTCAATAACGAAAGGACTGCCGATTTTTGTTCGCAAAACTTCCTTGAAAAAACCGCTTTTTTCTGCGGCGGTATTACAACTCACGGGAATTGCAATTGCATCAATTCCAAGTGCTTTAGCCGCCAGAATACCAAGAGAATCGCCTCTGAACCAATTTCCGTTTTCGTCCGATAACAGCGGTCTGTCCGAGTCGCCGTCTGTACTCACCACACAATAAAATTCGTTATTTTTGCAGAGTTCGCGTGCAAATTCTATATCCTCCGCACGAATAGCCTCCGTATCAACGGGAACAAATTTATCACTTCGCCCGACTGCAGTTACGGTTGCACCGAGTTCGGTTAAAATTTCAAATGCGATGTCCCGTCCCACTGCGGAATGCTGATAGAGTGCAATGTTGGTATTGGCAAGTGCATTTTTTGGAAAAAGAGAGAGAATGTAAGATTTATAAATTTGCAGTGCCATCGCTTGTGCGGGAATGACTTTACCGCAGTTGGTATCCGCAATGACAGAGGGAATTTCGACTACTTGTTCTCTAATTCCCTTTTCGTCTTCCTTTGTAATTTCTCCGTTGCTGTCGCAGAATTTTATTCCGTTGCGATTTTCGGGAATATGACTGCCTGTGACCATAACGCTTGGAATACCGTTTTTGATTCCGTAGAGTGCAAGTGCGGGACTCGGCAAAAATCCCTGATAATCGCATTCAAATCCGAGTGATTTTGCTGCCTGCATACACGCCTTTATTATGCGCGGAGTGCTTGGTCGCAAATCTCCTCCGAATGCAACTTTTTTATGTGAGTTAGCGAGGGGGGCATCTTTATGCGACCCGCTCCTCGCCTTCATAATATGTTGCAAAAATCCTGCCGTATAAGCAAAACAAACCTCGTCTGTCATTTTTTCCACAAGCCCGCGTGCACCGCTTGTTCCAAACGCTACTCCGCTCGAATCCATAAGCGAGGAAATTGAAATTTGCATAGGTGTGAAGGTAGAAAAATTCACAGTGCACTATAGGAAACCTCTAAAAACTCCCTTTGTAACACAATTCCACAGATTTGAGTTTTTAGAGACGATGGCAATAAGTATAGCCGCCCAATTAAAAAGGAGTTGTGATAATCTGTATAAGCAATGGCGGGCAATAAGCATATCTGCCCTATTAAAAAGAAACCTGAGATAATCTGTATATACAATGGCAGAAAACTATTCAAATTTGCATAAAAAACGCAGTTCGCCTATGTCGCTTGGTAACCTCTACCAACCTCTTAGGAGGTTAATAGAGGTTACCTATAGATTGATATCGGCACGAAAAGCAACAAAGGATGAACGAGTGCTGCCCCTACTCTCCAAATCTTGGGCACACTTTTTGCAATACTCCTATTATGTCTCTATTTGAATCATTAGGTGTAGCAACGCGGGGCTTAGCGGCATCGCAACTCGCAATAGATGTGGCGGGTCAAAATATAACCAATGCCTCAACGGAAGGATATTCACGCAAACGCATAGAACAGGCGGCGGAAGTGCGGCGCGACGGCTCTTACGGGCAAATGGGTTTTGGCGTGGAAGTATATACCATAAACAGAGTTAGAGACCAATTTTTAGATCGTTTGGTGAATGAAGAGAGTACTAGATACGGCTACTATAATATGAAGGACACCACCTACGGAAGAATTGAGGATATTTTTACCGAACCGAGCGACCACGCACTTAACACTCTCTTAAATAATTTTTGGAACGGCTGGTCAGATGTAGCGAACAATCCTGCAGATGCGGGAGCACGCGAAACACTTCGTTCAACGGCACAAACTTTAACGGGGCAATTTAAGTATATTTCAACACAACTTCGCTCATATAAAGATACTATAAACGATGAAATTGAGTCGAGAGTAAATAGGATAAATGAAATAACCGCAAGCATTTATAGGTGCAATGTTGTAATTGCGGGTGCAGAAGGTAAAATTGGCGATAAGGCAAACGATACACGCGACCAACGCGATAAATTAGTGCAAGAATTGGCTCAACTCGTAGATGTTGATTATTTTGAAGATGAGCACGGCGCCATAACCGTTACCACAAACGGAAATATGTTGGTGAGCGGTGCAAAAAATCACGAACTTGTGATGCGCAGGTTAGAACTTACCGAAAAGGACGGCTATCAGTATTCCCGCATAGAAATCAGTTTTGCTTTGTCGGGTTCTGAGTTTAAGCCGAAACAGGGCGAGTTGCGGGCGTTAATGGACACTCGCGATATTGATATACCCAAATATGAAGATTATATAAATGAGATGGCAAAATCTCTAATCACAAGCGTTAATGAAATTCACAAAAGCGGTTATGCTCTTTCGGGTCTTTCTTTTATAGATTTTTTTGATGCGGATCCGAGTAAAGCCAATGCATATAATATTAGCCTTTCTCAAGCGGTTAAAAATGACATAAACAATATTGCGGCAGGTGCGGGCGGGAAAACCGGCTCTGTTGATAAACAGGATTTACAGACTTTTTTAGATACGACAACTCCGACAAAACCTAAACTGTTATTGCAAGATGTAGATGATCACTATAGGCATATAGGCAAGGGCACTTTGCAGATAGAAGGTGGGAATCCTCCGAGAACTCTCAAAGAAGGTATGGATTACTATGTCGATTATCAAAATGCGGAAATAACTTTTAACGATGCTTCGGGTGAATTTGCGGGTAATGCGTTGAATTTTTCCTTTGAATATAATGAACAGGGTTACGGCGGACCGGGTGATGGCGATAACGCGCTCCTTCTCTCGCAACTTCGCGATAAGGCTGTTATGCAGAGCGATGTTTTTGGTAAAAGCACTCAAACGATAAATCAATTTTACAGCGGAATGCTCGGACGGCTCGGCGTTGAGCGAAATGAGGCGGCGGCGGGTCTTGATACCCGCACGGCAGCACTGCAACAACTTAAAAGCCGGCAACAAGAGGTTATGGGGGTGAATTTAGATGAAGAAATGGCATCGCTCATTCAATACGAACACACCTACCAAGCCAGTGCACGCTACTTGACTACCGTGAACACAATGCTCGATGTTTTGTTGAATATGTAAAAACTCAAATCTGTGGAATTGTGTTACAAAGAGAGTTTTTAGAGGTTTCCTAAACGGCAACGCCTGCTCGCAAACGCCAGATTATCTTTTGTAATCGTCTTCTATTCTCACAATATCGTCTTCGCCCGTGTATTCTCCCACCTGCACTTCTACTATAACAAGCGGAAGTTTTCCCTCGTTTTGCAGGCGGTGCATTGAACCTGCGGATATGTATATGCTTTCATTGGGGCGGACAAATTGAACTTTATCGCCAACGGTTGCGGTTGCCATTCCGCTCACAACAACCCAATGCTCCGAACGGTGAAGGTGCTTTTGCAACGAAATTCTCGCACCGGGATTTACCGATATGCACTTAACCTTAAAATGGCATTGCGAGTCATCGAGGACGGTGTATGTGCCCCAAGGACGAACAACGGTTTGCGGGGTGTGAAGTAAATCGGGTCGTTTTTCTTTTAGAGTTTCAACTAATTTTTTAACCTTTTGACTACTCGAAAGCGGTGCGACCAAAAGGGCATCGGCGGTATCTACTATGAGCGTGTTTTCGAGGTCTATGGTGGCGATTTGGCGGTTTGAACTCATAACCAAATTATTTTTGGAATCTACGGAAATGTGCCGTTTATCTTCCGTGTTGCCGCTTAAATCGTGCGGGAGTTCCTTGTATAGCGATTCAAAACTTCCCAAATCAGACCAACCTATTGAACACGGAATCACCTTCACCTTTTTTGATTTTTCCATTACGGCGTAATCGATTGAATCGGCAGGGATTTTTGCCATATCTTCGTGATGAACCCGCGTGAGATTTAATTCGAGTGCGGCTTTCTCGTGGGCACTGCGGGCGGCGGCAAGCATTGCGGGGGCAAACTCGTTTAACTCCTGTAAAAATACTCCTGCCTTAAAACAGAAAATTCCGCTGTTCCAATAGAATCGACTTTTGCTTGGGTCGTTCCCTGCGGCGGAGGATTGCTCAATATATTTTTTTGCAGTTTCCAAATCCGGTTTTTCCACAAATCGTTTGGCATCTTCGCCTTGTGCCTCAATGTATCCATAGCCCGTTTCGGGAGCGGTGGGTTGAATGCCAAAGGTTACCAAATAACCGTTTTGGGCGAGTTCGTTTGCTCGTGAGAGAACCTTTGAATAACTTTCCGCATCGCGAATTATATGGTCTGAGGGCGATACCAAAACAACTTCATCTTCGGGAACGCTAAGACAGGCAAGTGCAATTGCAGGTGCGGTATTTCGTCCAATCGGCTCCAAGATAAATGCCGTTTTTGCCGCTCCAATTTCTTGCAACTGCTCTTTTGCCAAAAAATACTGCTCTGCATTGCTAACTATGCATTGCTCGCCGCAACTCCCGCTATTCACAAGCACAGTCCGCTGAAAAAGCGAAGAACCGTTGAACATTTTCACAAATTGCTTGGGCATTAAAACTCTGCTTACAGGCCAAAGACGAGTGCCCGACCCGCCGCATAAAATTAAATTCAGCATTGGGGGAAGGTAGAAAATTGGGGTATGGGGTGTATCCTCTCCCTTCTCCTTTTTTCCCAACCAGCACTGCCAAGTTTCTCCACACCCTACACGCCACACCCTATACCCCACCTCGCAACGCCGAGTTCTTTAACAAGGGAACGCGGCGTGTGCCGAACGCACCAAAAAATAACAGGCACGCTTTTTGCAATGCACCTTATATGGTCAATGGTCTCTACACTGCGCGAAACGGGATGATGCTCCTTCAAGGTATGATGGATAACACCACCCACAACCTTGCAAATGCAAATTCTACGGGTTTCAAAAAGTCGCTTATGGCAAGCATTGCACAGGTTGATATTCGGCGAAACGATGAGTTGAAACTGCATCAAGATGAAGAGCACCAGATGTCCGAAAATTATATAGATTATTCTCAAGGTTCGCTTGTGGGGACAGATAACCCATTTGATTTGGCTTTGCAGGGCGAGGGATTTTTTGAGGTGGAAACGCCAAACGGAGTTCGTTGGACGAGGAATGGTTCTTTTACACGCAACGGAATGGGTGATTTGGTAAATTTGCACGGAAACAGGGTTCTCGATGAGGGCGGTTCGCCTATTCGTTTAGAAGATTCGGGCGAGTTTTCGGTATCGGCTTCGGGCAAGGTTTATGCAGACGGAAAAGAGGTTGCAAAACTCTCTATTGTGAATTTTGAAGATAAGCGAAACGATTTGGTGCGCGAGGGCTACAGCCTTTACAATACCAAGAACGGTGCGGAGCCTGAACAGGCACAAAATGCAAGCATAAAGCAGGGTTTTTTGGAGAGTTCCAATGTGAGCGTAATTGATTCTATGGTTGAAATGATCCGTTTTCAGCGCAATTACGAGGCAAATCAAAAAAGCATACAATCCGAAGATGATACTTTGCAAAAAGCGGTAACGGAAGTGGGCAGAGTGAGTTAATGCATCCAGTTGAGAATAATTGGGTTGGTGAATATAAATCCCAAAATCATAGCAACAGCAAATACAACGGCGAATATTTTCATCCATAATTTACCAGAAGTATAATTGTAGTGAAAAATTTTAGCATTAGCATAATCGCATTCAAGGCTATATTTTTTTTTATCTAATTTATCGTTTACAAAACGCCAAAGATCGGCAGACGCTAAAATGCCCATAAAAAAGTATGTTTGTGCTAATCCAATTTCAAAGTAAAAGTAGCAGATAAAAATAAGCAAAGGGTAGACTAAAGCGATTATAAATTCTTTTTTTACATCAAAATAGAATTGCATAAATTTGTAACGATTAAAATCACCGAAAGCATCCCAGTGTTGCTTTCCAAAGATTCCAAGAAAAACTATACTCCAAAAATCACCGGCTCCTTTTTCATGTAGCGAGATTGAGTATTTTTTATTACATTCCGAACAAGTATAATATTCATAATCATCAATCGAAGGAGTACGAATACTATCATATAAAACTCCATATTTGTAAAAAATGCTTTCCAAACAATCCGGACAAACTGAGTGTTTTTTGCCACATTCCGAACAAGTATAACAAGTATAATCTAAATGAGTATTCAGATAATGCTCTAAAACGACCTTATAAGAATAATAATAACGCCATTCGGGTTTGTGCCAAAAACAATCTTTACAAATTATTCCATATTTTTTAAAAATTTCTTCTGCAAAATACTTCACTTCTGCAAAATACTTCTCTTTCTCTTCTTCCGTCATAAAATTCTCCTTTTGTTATTTAACCCTTTCTCATTTCGGCAATAGAATGAATGCCGGTTGGAAATACATTTTTAGGATACAGTAAATCCTCAATTTTTAACCTGTCTGCAACCCCATTTGATAGATACACATTTGGAATACCGCCCGTATAAGCCCTAACGCAGTCTTTGCCAAAAATTGCACTTGCAGAATCAATTGCGTGTATGCCGTAATCGCTCCAATCTTTGTAAGGCACTTGCTCCTTTTTTGCATTTACCCAATTCCTTAATTCCCCGCCTTCTATCCATCTATCTTCTCCTTTGCTGCCAACCACCACAGAACAGTATTTCTTATTTTTATCGTCTTTATTAATTTTTGACATAATGGCACTTCGCCACACAACATCATCGGGCGGCAGTTGATAACCCATTAGAACTATATGCTTTGTGCCGACAAGGCAAGTTTTTGTATTTCTCTGAATTTCTTCTAAAAAAGCGGTATGCGAACCCTTATAACTTGTTTGGTAAATTGTGGGGGCGTTGTGCAAAAGCGTTGTATTTTCGCAATATGGGCATTTAATGCCGTCTTTGTAACCGTCCTTGTCATCGTCTCTATCTTCATCGGGATCTTTGTATTGCGGTAAATCATTTTTAAATGGCAGCGGATTATACAGATCTTTTGCCATTTCACTCCATTGATTGCCGAATATAGCGGTTACTTTTCCGCAGTTTTCGCATTCCCTAAAATTTATACAACCGTGAGGTAAAAAATATTTGCCAATGCGGATTACTTTTTTGCCGTGTTGTTCCGGGTTTAATCTATGGAGAACCGATTCATCTACGGAATATCTAACTGCACCATCTTGCTGTTTTAAGCCGAGCAAAACGGAGTAATCCAAAAATAATTTTAATTCACGGTTCGATTTTCCTATACAGGGAGGGTTATCATTTAATTTTTTATTTGCCTGAAAAAATATATATTGCAACACCGGGTCATAGTTGGTGGAGATGTGAGCACAACTTTCCAAATAGAATTGAGGTTTATCAACAGGAAAACCGCTTAATCTATCGCCTTCTTCTTGCATTAAAATTCCGAGTGTTTCTGCAAAATCTGCATATTGTTTAATTTTTTGCGGCTTTTTAATAGATTTATTATGGTAGGCGCAAACAAACATACACTGGTTTAGCATACCCAAAGTATTTCGTGCTTTTTGTAAGCGGATATAATTCAAAAACATATTCTCTTTATTTTCATCTATAACCATAAATCCCTGCTTTGAGAGTAAATTTCCGTCTATAACATTATAAATATCTTGGAGATATAACGAAGGATTTAATTCATCAAAAGGAATTTTTTCTAAGATGCCTTTAAGAGCCTCCCAATCATAAATATTTTTATAAGTTTTATTCTCTTCTAAATTTTCTAAAAATTCCGATAAGGGTTTTTCTATGTCGTTAAACAAATCGGAGTCTTTTAAGGCGATGAGCAAATTTTCCGTATCCGCTAATTTATGCAGAGACTTCGCTGTTTGAACAGTGGTGGGAGCACCAAGTTCTGCAGTTGCACCTGCACCCCAGAACAAGGTAGTTTCCGAATAAATTGGTTTATTCTTCTTCATTGGGTTGAGAAATTCCGGTGATTGTGTATTTGTATTTTCTCTTTTTCTTTTCCACTTCCTTTCCATCTTCTGTTTTATCTTCCTCTTCAATAATATCAAATTTTAACGGTTTTCTGTTGGCAAAACTAATTCCCAAAGCAGATTGAAAAAACGGATTGTTGAGACTTTTATTTATACTAAAAGCAACATCTATTTCTAAGAATTTCAAAACAACATTACCGGTAGCATCTTTGTCTGTTGCCACAATGACATTTTTATAAATATCTTCTTTCACATTTTTCCCTTTCGGGACTTTATGTAAATAATCTCCCGTCCCTCGCAGTTTTACTCTGCCCTCATTTGTGTAGCCATCAATTGTGGCTACTATTTTGTATTTGCTCATTATTTTCTCCATAATACTTTCCTTAATTTATTTTATTCCAAAATTCATCACTCCAACCATCTAACTTATTTTTTAAGGCACCTTTTGTTCCGTTATAGATAGTTAAATCGGAACAGCCAACAGATACAAGCGTTTCTTCTGAAATTTCTCTATAAAGAACACGCCATCCGGGCGTTACCAATAATTCTCTCCTTATATCGTATTGAGAAAATGCAATTCTTAAAGATATTGTGCCAGTTTGCTCATCGAAGGAAGAATACTCATAGGATTTCATCAAATTATGTGATGAAAAATATACCTCATTGCCTTTATAAACAAGCAAAATACCTTTTCCACTCTTAAATTGTTCTATGTCTTTCTCTCTTATATATTTCTCCTCCTCTACTTTATCTATTACTTTTTGCAGAAAATCTGGTTTTGGAGGTATTCCATAAGTTATGCTTGTTTGCTCATCTATTTTGCAGTCAATAGTCTCTATTGCACGAAGAGAGTCCATTTCTTTCCGAATATGGACTATACTTGACGGCATCACACAAAATACCGTTATAGTTGAAAGTATCAGTAAGGCGATGCAGAAAACGCTATCATTATCTTTTTTTGTAAACCAAATCAAACCTATTGTTATAAAAAAAACAAAAGGAGAACAAAAAAATATGGGGACGGAAGAAAAATAGATAAAAAAGAAATGCCACAAAAGAAGGAAAGGAAACAAAAAGAAAAGAAACAAAGGAAGGTATGTTTGCACCACCTCCCATACTTCTTCTAACCCCTCCCATACTTCTTCTAACCCCTCCCATACTTCTTCTAACCCCTCCCATACTTTTCCGAGCATCGAGAATATTTTTTTCATATTCTCCTGCCTTCAACAGTTTTTATACTAAATTGGCACGCTTTTTGCGGGGGGGGGGAGGGGCTGTTAATAACTTGTTAATAAACTGTTTGTAAGAACGGTTTATCGCCTTGCACATATTTACCGCCTCAATTGCATTATATCGTTTCACAATGGGAAATATATATTTTTTTTGAAAAATGTGGTAAAAAAAATATTTTTCGTTAAAAAATTGCAGTTTTGTGGGGATAGGGTCTTCCTCGTCATTCCCGCACAGGCGGAAATCTGGAATGCACACTTTGGATTTGCTTGCATTCAAAAAATGAATTGTCATACTCGTGCCTCGACACGAGACACCAAGCCGATAGGCGACTGGGCAGACTAACTTATTTCTTTTCTGCCAATCTAAAGTGTGCAATTATAAGTGCATTCTTTGGATTATCGGGTCAAGCCCGATAATGACACAAAAATGGTGGTTCTTTAACAAGCGAACGCGGTGTGGATAGAACGCCACAAAAAAATTCCATTTTCTCCTTGCAATTCTAAAAGGGCGGGTTAAAAACCACGCCCCTACAAACCTAAAAGGGCGGGTTAAAAACCACGCCCCTACAATTCCCGTATCCCCTTCCAAAACCCCACACCCCACACCCCACACCCTATACCCCTGCACTGCAAAGTTTCTACATTTACTCCGTGTTTCCTGAATCGATAATATCCGAAATTCCCAAAATACGACTTGCAAATGTGCGCGGGCGTGTGGTTAAAATTATAGGTTTGGTTGTGGAATGCGAGGGACCGAGTGCGGGGATAGGGGAACTTTGCACCATAGAACAGAACGGAAAAATTATATGCAATGCGGAAGTGGTCGGGTTTCGCGATACCAGAATTTTGATAATGCCGCTCGGAGCACTTGAGGGTATTCGCCCCGGAATGACTGTTTCAGCAAGAGGCGAAACGCTTACCGCACCTGTGGGCTACGGGCTTTTGGGAAGAGTGTTAGATGGAATGGGAAATGCGATGGATAATTCGGGCGAACTCAAATTTGAAGGTCGCCGTTCGATTTATGCAACTCCGCCGAGTGCAATGCAGAGAACCAGAATCAAAGAACCTATGTATAGCGGAATTCGTGCGATAGACGGATTTTTAACGATTGGACGCGGGCAGAGAATGGGAATTTTTGCCGGATCGGGCGTGGGGAAAAGCGTGACTATGGGAATGATAGCACGAAATTGCCTTTCCAAAGTGAATGTTATTGCGTTAATCGGCGAACGGGGAAGAGAGGTTCGTGAGTTTATAGAAAAGGACTTAGGTGAGGAAGGACTAAAACGGTCGGTGGTGGTGGTTGCCACAAGCGATCAGCCCGCACTTGTTCGCTTAAAGGCGAGTTTGCTCGCTATGACCATTGCGGAATATTTTAGAAATGCAGGCGATGATGTTTTTTTCTTGATGGATTCGAGTACTCGATTAGCGATGGCTCAACGGGAAATTGGACTTGCGGTTGGCGAACCGCCCGCCACAAAGGGCTACACGCCTTCTGTGTTCTCATTCCTTCCTAAACTCTTTGAGCGGGCGGGCAACAGCGATAAGGGCAGTATCACGGGACTTTACACGGTGCTGGTGGATGGCGACGATTTGGAAGACCCTATCGCTGATTCGGTGCGCTCGATTCTCGATGGGCACATTGTTTTATCTCGCGCACTCGCCAACCGAAATCATTACCCCGCAATCGATGTTTTAACAAGCATAAGCCGTTGCCGCGGTGATGTGGTAACACCTGCGGTTAAGGAATGCGCGGCTACGCTTTTGCGCAGTTTAGCAGTTTATCGCAAAAACGAAGATTTAATAAATATAGGTGCATACGCAAAGGGTTCAGATCCGGAAGTTGATATTGCCATAAAACGCCGTGCCGCTCTTGACAAGTTTTTGATTCAAGGAATTGGCGAAAACACAACATACGCGGAACTTGAAAATATGATGAAAGAAACCGCCGCTATTCAATGATTTCGAGTGACCGGTGGTCGCCACTACAAATTTGTACACACCCTTGCAGAGTTTTCTACACCCCACACCTCACACTCCACACGCTATACCCCGCGAGCAATGCAGAATGACTTACCCCAAGTAGTTTATAGACAGCATTGTTGTGTCGTCTGTTTGCAATGTTCCGCCGGCAAATACCGAAATTGCATTTCTGACGGAATCGCAAAATTCTTTCGGCTGCAGATGAATGTTGTTATTTGCGATATTTAAAAACCTTTCATTTCCAAAAAGTTCCTTGCTCTCATTCATAGCCTCATTCACGCCGTCGGTGTAGAGGTAAATTTTATCGCCTGCCGTTAAATTTACAGTCTGCGTAACATAATTTGAAGAAGTATCCATTCCAAGTGCGGTAGCGTTATTGAGTGCAAAGAATTTGTAGGGCGAACCGCCGAGCGAGATCAAAGGCTGGTTGTGCCCCGCATTTATAAATACACATTCACCGCTGTTCAAATCAATGGTAATCACAAGTGCCGTTACAAACATAAAGTTATCGTTTCGTTTGCACAGAAATTCGTTTGCTTTTTTAAGTGCAACCACGGGGTCGCCGGTTTGTAAAAGAAGAACTTTTAACATCGTCTTTGCCGTTGCCATATACAACGAGGCGGGTATTCCCTTTCCGCTAACATCGGCTATTACAAATGCAATTTTCGTCTGTTCGTCATTGAGGTAGAAGAAGTCGTAAAAATCTCCGCCTATTAACTTTGCCGGAATCATATTTGCATAGAACTTCACTTTTTTATCTATAAAATCATCGTCAATTTCGGGCAGAATTTCCTTTTGAATACCCTCTGCCACATGAATTTCCCTATTTATCTGTTGCTCTCTTGCAGTTACATCTTTTAAGTTCTCAATATAACTTGTGAGGTCAATAGTCATCTTATTAAACGCATTGCCGAGTTCTGCAATTTCATCCGTTCCGTTAAAAGGCACTCTGTTTTTAAAATCACCGTTGCCGATATTTCCGATATATTTAGTTAAACTTTGCAGAGGTTTAACCATAGAATTTGCAAGATAAAGCGCGAATATCAGACTGATAAAAGATTTTAATATAAATATTAAAAATAGAGCCAAAAGGAACTTGCGAAAATTCTCATTGTTCTCACTTCGTTCGTTTTCAATTTGCTCTGCTATTTTAATTTGCAATTCTTCTATAGGCTCAGACATATTTTTTGCCAACATTGCAAGCCCGAAAGACCAACCGGTTTGTCTTATGTTAGAGAATAAAAAATAATCTTTGCCGTTCACGCTTACAGTGCGGCTTTGGTAAGTTCCGTTCATAATATCATTCATCGCTTTATACCAACTCTCGCTTGCATCAAAAATTGGAGTGTTGCCTATGTAAGAGCCTTTTTTATCGAGTATAAATATGAAACTGCCTTCGGAGAATGTGGAGTCGATAATTTCCTGCTCTATTGTGGAAACAAGAACTTCAACTGCCACAATGCCCAGAGGTTTTCCGTTCTCATTGCGAATTGCTCTTGCACAGGTTATAACAACTTTGCCGTAAGCATTCACATAAGTATCTGTCCAAATATGTTTTTCGGGGTTTGCTATTGCCTGTTTATACCAATCTTTTTCGCGCGGGTCGTATTGCACATAATCGTTGAATTTGGAAACGCGATATACTATTCCGCTTTCCGTTACCAAATACGCATTATTCAAAATTGAACTACCCTCCATAATGGCGGTTAACTGATATTCCGCGTTTGATATTTTGAAAAGTTCTCTTTCAATATCTGAGGTCATTTTTACATTCGGCGCCAGAAAATATTTTGAACTCAGAGTATCCATTTTTACATTCGAGACATGGTTTACTTTTTTGCTTGCAAAACTATTGTTTTTTTTATACAGCAATTCTGTATACGAAACCATATTGTCCACAGTGTTTTGAATTTCCCTAAAACTCAAATTTATATTTTCGGCTTTTGCATCGGCAAAATTCTGCAAATACTTTTTTGTGAGGTTTTGCATTGCCGAATTACTTTCGTTTGCGGTGCTTAATCCGAGCGTTACGCCTCTGTGGAGCGACTGTGCGAACAAATTCCTTGTTAGCGTAAAAGACAAAAGCGATTCCATGAGCAACGCCGCAAACAGCACCAGCACCACGATGATTACAACTCTTGTGCGAATCTTCAAATTTTTCAACATCTGCATTCCTCTCTTCTAAACGGGCGACCACTGGTCGCCCCTACAAGGGCGGGTTTCAAACCCGCCCCTACAAACTCCACTTTCAACTTTTAACTCCTGCAACGCCGAGTTCCCCACTTCCCGCTCTATACAACCTGTTAATTCCTCCAAACACGGCACGCATATTCGCAACGAGTGTATCGCTTGATACCCCGCGACCTATAACGGATTTTCCGTTCGCCGAGAGATTTATTTCCGAAAGCGCACGACCCGCCCACATTTTATCCAAATCGCTCACAACGCCTTGTTTATAGGAATTAAGTTCCACAGGCAACCCTATTTTACGCGACAAAAGCAATGCCGCTTCAATTGGACCTTCCGCCGAAATTGACTCCTCCTGCGAAACTCCGTCTTTGCGAAACCGAAACACAAAGCGATTTTCTTCGGGAATCACATCTATGGTTTGGAACACCAACCGCCCGTTCAAATTGCAACATTTTTCGCGGAAAATTTCCAAAATACGGGAATGCGGCAGAGTGCCTTCTTTCTCGCTGATTTCCTTCAAAACGGGTTGCAGTTCTGCCGCCTCTTCGAGTTCAACGGGGTAGCCGTTTTTATTCAAAATTTCATAAACAGCGGTTTTACCGCTCTGACTCGTAAATTCCAAGATGTCGTTTTCGCTTCGCCCAATCAATGAATAATCAATCGGTCTATACGCACCTTTTTTCATATTCTTTGTTTTTGCCGCACCGTCTTGATGAATACCGCTCCGATGCGCTATCACATCTAAGCCGATTAAGGGGGCTTTGGAATAAATCGGCACATTCGACCACTTGCTGACCAAAAGCGAAGTCTCGTAAATTTCTTCCAATTTCAAATCCATTTCAACGCCGCAGTTGTGAAGTGCAACCGCCACCTCATACATATTTGTGTTTCCCGACCGCTCGCCGAGTCCGTTTAACGCACACTCCATTTGGGTTGCACCGACAAAATAACTTTCAACCGTTGAGGCAGTTGCCATTCCCAAGTCGTTATGATTATGAACGGAAATCGTTATATTTTTGGGTAAAGCATCGACCACCTTCTTAACCATCTCAACGAGAATCATAGGACGGTAGCGTTCCACAGTGTTAGGAAGGTTTATGGTGGTGGCTCCCGCTTTAACAATCAACTGCAAATTTTCGAGAACCCAATCGAAGTTCTCAATGGAATCACCGAAATGTTCGGGGGAAAATTCAACATCGCCTTTGTCGCCCACTAATTCCCTCGCATAAGAAACGGCATCTATCGCAGTTTGGCGCACCTTTTCGGGCGGAATTTGCAAGACATTTTCAATGCTGAGCGGACTCATAGCGAGGAATGTGTGAATACGCGGATGCGGGGCATCTTTGACTGCATCCCACGCTCTTTGAACATCTTCTTTTTTTGCCCTTGCAAGACCTGCAATGGAAACGACTTCTGCGACCTTGTCGCCTTTATCGGCTAATGCGGCGGTGAGCAATGCAAGTTCGCGTGAGGATTCAAAATCCATTTCGCTCGCCATAGGAAAGCCCACTTCCACGCCTTGAACACCGAGTTTTAGGAGTTGTGCAAATACAATTTTTTTCTCGTCTGTGTTCCAAGGTTTTGCAAGTGCTTGGTTAGCATCTCGCAAAGTGATGTCGTAAAAAAAGGGCTTCCTCATAATAAATTAAATCTACAAAATTGCGGTGACTATTGCATCGCCCATCTCTTTTGTTCCGACTTTTTTTGAACCTTCCACCCAAATATCGCCTGTGCGAATTCCGTTTGAAATAACGCTTTCAACTGCGGCTTCAATTGCACGAGCCGCCTCTTCCTCTTTGAATGTGTATCTCAACATCAACGCGGCAGAGAGAATTTGGGCTATAGGGTTTGCAATGCCTTTGCCTGCAATGTCGGGTGCGGAACCGCCTGCGGGTTCGTATAAACCGAATGTGCCTTCCGCAATGCTCGCACTCGGCAAAAGACCCATAGAGCCTGTTATCATAGCACATTCGTCGCTTAAAATATCGCCGAAAAGGTTTGGGCATAGCATAACATCTAAATTGCGCGGACGGCGGATTAGTTGCATTGCAGCATTATCTACATATATGTGTTCAAGCGTTATATCGGGAAATTCTTTTGCGATTTCATTTACAATTTCGCGCCAAAATACGCTTGTCGTGAGGACATTTGCCTTGTCTATACTTGCAACTCTCTTTTTGCGGTTTTGCGCGGCAGAAAATGCTATCCGAGCGATTCGCTCAATTTCTGCACGGGTGTAGGTCATTGTGTCAAAACCGCGTTCGGTTGAACCGCTGCCTTCTCTGCCTTTGGGTTTTCCGAAATACACATCGCCCGTGAGTTCGCGAACGCAGAGAATGTCAAAACCGTCGCCCACAATGTCTGAGCGGAGAGGGCTTGCCGCGGCGAGTGATTTATATACGCGAGCGGGTCGCAGGTTGCAGAATAATTTGAAATGTTTTCTCAAAGGCAAAAGCGCGCCTCGTTCGGGTTGCAAATCGGGAGGTAATTTTTCCCATTTTGGTCCGCCAACGGATCCGAATAGTATCGCTTGTGCCGACTCGGCAGTTTTTATTGTGCTTTCTGGTAATGGGTGTCCGTGCAGGTCATAAGCCGCACCGCCAACGGGAGCAAATTCCAAATTGAATGTAAAGCCGAATTTTTTCCCTGCGGCTTCGAGAACTTTCACGCCTTCGCTCATAACTTCGGGACCAATGCCGTCTCCCGGCAAAACTGCAATTGAAAAGGATTTCATAGGGGGGAAGGTAGAAAAGTGGGGTGTAGGGTGTGAGGAATAGAGTGTAAAGTTGAGAGTGGGGGTATAGGGTGTGGCGTGTAGGGTGTGGGGTATAGGGAACTCGGCGTTGCAAGAGTTGAAAGTTAAAAGTGTAAAGTTATTACTCTCTACTCTTTACTCTCTACTCTCTACTCTTTACTCTTTTAACTCCCGCAATGCTGAGGCTACCTCAAAATGGCACATTTTTTGCAAGTAATTGCGAACGCGGTGTGGGCTGAGTAAAACCATAATTAAAGGTTTTTGCTAAGTTTGCCGATAATAAGATAAGAGTATTTAACGAAAGAGAGGTGTATTATGGCGGGAATGACAGTAGGCGGTTTGGCATCGGGCTTGGATACAAACAGCATCATATCGCAATTGACCGCACTCGAACAGGCGAAAGTTACCCGCGAGGCGGCAAAGAAAACTTCTGCCGAGAATACTCTCACAAAGTTTAAGGAATTGGAAACCAAGTTGGGAAATTTAGCCCAAAAAGCAAATGCATTGGATACTATGAACGGTTTTAATGTGTTTAAAGCCCTTTCAAATGACGAAGAACACGCATCAATTTCGGGTGCTGAAGGTGCAAATGCGGGCGAATATGAGGTTCAGGTTAATCAGTTGGCAACCACTCAAAAAGTTGCATCAAAATCTTTTGCCGCTGTGAATACTGCCATAGGAGGAGTCCCTTCCACAGGAACAACCATCACTTTATCTTTGAGTGCGGCAGCACAAAAAGCCGACCCCTTAAAAAAAGGTGTTGATGTAAAAATAAATGAGAACGATTCTTTAAAAGATGTTGTGAATAAAATTAACGCGGCGGAAGGGTCGGGAGTCCGTGCAAGCATAATGTCTATGTCTAACGGAGATAACAGGTTAGTTTTGACTGCCGTTGATACGGGAACAAACGGATTTTCAATAAAAGAGAGCACGGGAAATAATTTCTTGGGTGCAAGCGGTTTGGGTATTATAGATAACACAAGCACTGATTCAAGAGTGACTACGGGAAACGCACTCGTTACCATAGACGGAAAAGCCGCAAATAATGACACAACTTTTGATAAGTTAAACACAGAACTCGGAAAAAATAATCTTACAACTAGTTCGCAATTGAGAATTACATTACCGACTAATGACGGTTCAGGGTCTCCCGGAGCAGTTAATGTTGCTCTCCACAATGGTACAAGTTATAAGACAATTGGAGATGTGTTAACCGATATAAACAATCAATTGGCAGGTGCCGGGGCGGCTTTTACGGCGAGCGTAAATAGTTCGGGTGAAATTGTTATAGAGGGTAATTTGGCGGATGATCAAAATTTCGGCGGTGATGCTATTAAGAATGTAAAAATTCAATTGGGTGATTATAACGGCGGTAATTTTACCGTTAAAAAAGATATGGGTTCTTTAACGAGCCGCAACATATTTTCCAATGTGATTAGCGAGGGTAAAAATGCCTTTTACACAATAGACGGAATGGCGTTCTCTTCACAGAGCAACAGCGATGACAAATCCATAACAGGCACAACCTTCACGCTCAAAAAAGTCACGGAAAATGATGATGTTGTGAAACTCTCTTTATCGCTTGACAGGAGCAAGTTAGCGAGCAATATAAATGCTTTTGTTGAGGAGTTTAACGCTCTTTTGAAATTTATAGATGAAAATCAGGCGGCGAAAGTTGAAGATAAAGTTGATGAAAAAGGAAACAAGGGGAAAGTTCGCACGATTGGTGCATTCACAGGCGATTCAGCCGTTAATATGCTGAAAGACAATTTAAAAAGTATGTTTAGCGGAACCATAAACGAATTAACGGGAAGAATGAATAACGGTTATTCAACGATTTATTCCTCAATGTCGCGCGTTGGTATAACCGCAGGAAAAGACGGTTATTACAGTATAGATTCAGAAAAATTAGACAAAGCCTTGATAGGTGATTTTGAGGGTGTGCGCCGTTTATTTACATCTAACAGTTTTAGCGATACGCCGGGTTTTTCTGCTGAAAAATACAATGAATTTGCAAAAACGGGCGTTTTTGAAATTAATGCTGCCGAAGGCACGGTGAATGGAAAACCGACAAGCGGTGTGGGGAACATTCTCAATTGGGAAGATAAGAGTTCAAATTATCTCACAAGAGTCGGGACTATCTCTTTTGAAACTCCGGGTTCGGGAAGTGCCACAGTTACTTTTGTCCGCGGAATTGCGGCGCAAATATCGAGTTTTGTGGAACAGGCAAAAAAAGGCAGCGACAGTTTATTCAAAAAGACCGAAGAGACTTACCAAAACAGAATAGATGAAATTCAAAAGAGAGTTGATACCGTGCAACAGAGAGTCAATAATTACACAACACGACTCACCTCGCAATTCAACGCTTTAGAAAGAAGTATAGGAACTTTGCAGGCACAAATGTCAAATATGAGTGCCGCACTCAGCAGATAAAAGGAGAAACAGATGCCAAACGCAACTTACGCCAAGCCCTTTGGGCAATACAAGCAAGCATCGGTCGGGACAGCAGACCGCGGGCAACTTGTGGTTATGATTTACGACCACTGCATAAAGTGGTGCGGAATTGCCAAAGAGTCTATCGCCGGAGGTCATTTTGCAAAAAGAGCCGAGGCGGCTCACAAAGTAGAGGCGGGAATAAGCGAACTTATGACTGCGCTCGATATGGAAAAGGGCGGTGAGGTTGCTAAAAATCTTTGGCGGCTCTATGACTTTTATTCCTATCACATTCACGAGGGCAATATGAACAACCTCTCCAAAAATTTTGAGGAAGTTCAACGGATGATGAGCCAGTTGCGGGATTCGTGGGTTCAGGCTTTGGGGCAGGTGCGTCAGGATAGAACCACCGCTAACAATTTGAGCCTTGGAACTCAGAGAAGTTATGTCAGTATGGTTGGGTAATGCGCAAAGACATCACGGAACTTGCCTCAAAAATTGACGGAGCAAAGGTGCTCTGTCAAAAAGTGCTCGACTGCGGAGAAACAATAAAAAAACTCTCCGCCGAGGAAATCGGTGCAGATGCCTATGCCGAAGAACTCACCCGCTTAACAGACGAGAGAGGTAATGCTACAAGAATTGCAATTCAAGAGATAAATGCTATAACCGAAAAGTTTGAAATTATTAAAAATGATGAAACTGCCTCATCTGCCGAAAAGGCGTTTTTGAGAGAGAAATTGCATTCCGTGCAAGATATGAATCCGCTTTTTGTAAAGCAGAATGCAATACTTCAAAAGAATATTTCCGCACAAATGGATTCTCTTCGTCAAGAATCTGTTGAATTTTACCACAATGTGGGCGTGATTAAAAACTACCTCAAAGCACCGGATAAAAAAAGTTTTTACGGTTAAAAAAATCTCAAGCCGTGCAGGTATTTATCTGCCGAAATGGTTATGGGCATTAGGTAAGAATTTTTGTTCGCCTGCTCAATAAGCGTTAAAATTCTGCGACCCATAATGCAATTACCGTCTAAGTCAAAACGGAAATTCGGAGGAAAAACTACCTGATTAACCGTTTCCCAATAGTTGCGGGAATTTTTACCCGTAACGGGGCTTAAACCTATCCACATTTCGGTTTCGGGAAGTTGCTCCAACCACTGCGAAAGCAAGCCTTCCGAAAAAAACGGTTGCGTAAAAAATCCGTCTGCACCCGAATCTAATTTTTGCTTGCAATAATCCAATTCTTTGCGAAACGATTGCCTGTAGGAATCTTGCCCCGCATACACTTTCAGTTGAGGGAATTTCTTTTTTATGTGTTCTATCGCCTGCGGTGCTTTTACTCCGCTCGGCACAAAGCCGACTACGGGGGCTTTTGTGGCAAGGTCAAAAGGGGGGTCGCCGCTTATTAAAAGAGTTTGAGTGAGTCCGAGTGGAATTAACTTTTCGATTAAAATTTCAAGGTCGGTTAAAGTGCGGTCTATAAGCCGAAAGTGCGGAATTGTGGGAACTCCGTTTGTGAGAAGGTGGTGCGATGCCTCAAAACTTTTTATCTCCACACTTCTCAAATCCGGTATGTTTATAGCGGTAATTTTGGGAAAGTTTGCAATGTGAGTTTTTGCCTCATCGAGGAGCGATGAGAGAGTTCGCGGAACAAGTTCAAGGGCGATTTGCATTGAGGGAAGGTAGAAAAACTCGGCAGTGCAGGGGTATAGGGTGTGGGGTGTGGGGTGTGGAAAACTCGGTGGTGCAGGGGGGGAGAAGGGAGAAGGTTGCCTCAGCATTGCGGGAGTTAAAAGAGTAAAGAGTAGAGAGTAGAGTTATTATTGCCGCCATTATTCATACAGTTTATCTCAATTTTTTTACAAGTGGGCGGCTATACTTATTGTCCGCCATTGTTTATACAGTTTATCTCGATTTCTTTTTAATTGGGCGGCTATACTTATTCAAAGCATCATTTTCAATAGTAGGCTCTGAAGAACTCGTTAAGAGGTCGTCAGAGCCTGCTAAGCGACATTTGCGAACCGTATTTTTATGGTGATAATGTCATCCTGCGGCGAATGCTCGCAGTATCGCCATCGTCTCAGAAGAACTCCTTATTTTACGAGATAAAGTTTGAAAAGCGGATACCTTTATCTTGACTACTTACTATTTGAATTTAAATCGTTAGGCACTCTATAGAATGGTTGACGCCGCGGTGGAAGTCGGATAGGTTGTTGTTGTATCCGCCTCATTTCTTCGGGGCTTGGTACCGGATTATAGTTTTCAAGCAACCTGTTTTTGATTTCAGATTCGGTTGGCATTCTCATTTGTTATCCTCTGTGATTGGTTGTATAGGCAATTCTTCTATGCTTTCGATGGTGCCTTTTGCTACGATAAAAAGTCCAATAGAATTCGTTTCGATTTTTTCTCCGTTCTTGTCTATCCATCTAGGCGTTGAGATATAGACTTGGCTTTCTTCTGTTGTATCGCTATAGTGTTTTATCCAACCTGTGAGCCGTTCGCCATTGTTGAATGTAATTAAAACATACTTATTTCTTAGTTCATGCCCTATGATGTCAATCCAAATATTTGCATTGGAATGCCGATTGGTAATATGCAAAAACCTTAGAACTCGATGGGCATAACCTTGAGACATAATCAATGCCATCACAAATGCCAACCCAAGCGAAATTGTAAAAAAAACAAGAAAAAACTGCTTGTCGAAAAACCAAACATATTTTCCGTTCTCAATGGATTCTATATGAATTGCCCGAGGTTCTCCAAGAAAAAGCGAAGCAATCGCATAGATTATCCATGTAAAAATTAAAGCCTCGACAATCTGCCTAATGAACTCTTTTTCGGTTCGGAATACAAGACTCGACAAAACCCGCTGTGTCAAGAAGCCGGGTAACAAAAAAACGAGAAAATTAATTGCTTCAATCGATATCTGCATTACATAAATCCTTTAATTTTACAAACCTAAATATACAAAAATCCAAACCCCCGTGTAGGGGCGGCATTTATGCCGCCCTAAATCAATGCAGGGTTGCATAAATGCAACCCCTACGAAAAATCAACCCGCCCCGCCTCTGCAATCCTGATGCACAGCAGGTTTTGCAACAGCCTTTCTTAGGGGAGTGCTTTGTGTTGAGGCGTAAAGTTTTCCTATCATCGCTTTTGATTTGCTGTCGGGAACAAGGGTTCCGCTCTCTGCGGCTAGGAGGATATCGATTTCTTCTTCATCGAATCCATAGGCTGTTAATTCAGAATCTTTTGTCATGGTTTGCCTCCATAGGCTTTCATTGCTGCCCGACTGGGGATAATTGTTTTTAAAAACAACGAACCGTCAGCCTCAACAACATAAGGTACATAGTGGACATACCCATTGATCCGTACATAAAACACCCGTTGATGTGGGTACTTTGCTGTATTAGGATGTGGGGCTTCGCCTAGTATATCTCCTTTCTCTATCATATTCACAATCTCAACAAAAGAAACATTCCTTGTCGCTTTTAAATATAGTAATCTCAGAAGAACTCCCGTAAACTTTATCTCATAAAACAAGGAGTTCTTCTGAGACGACGGCGAACCCCTTAAATTTGCATAAAAACACAGTTCGCCCGTGTCGCTTAGTAGGCTCTGACGACCTCTTAACGAGTTCTTCAGAGCCTACTATACATTTTTTTCTTCATTCCAATGAATCTCACAAATCCTTTACAAACCTAAATATATAAAAATCCCCTCCCTACAAAACGATTGAACAAAACCAAAACTACCCCGCCCCAACAATCAAACTGCCGCTGTGCCTGCGAGAAGTTACGCCGGTTGTAAAACGATTGCTGTTTTTAGCAGGGTTCACCACGAGGGTTCCTTCCCGTATTGCCTCTTCGATATCCGGCGTTGTGTCGTAGGTATCGAAAAAAGCACCGAGTTTTGCATCCTCTTCGCTGTCAGTTTCTTGGACGACTATATTTTGCGTCATATATCTTTACCTCTGTTTTGTTTGCGTTGCGAACTGTGATCACTTTCCAATTCTCTTCTCGAAAAACCACAGCCCAATATTTTCCGTCATTGCCAACACCAATGGAAACATTTGTCTGTTGCACTGATGGAATATAAACTGCCGGCACTTGATGAGTCACAATATCTCGGACTAAATTTATGTCCGCACCACGCCCATGAATTCGTTGAAACGCATGTCTGGTGATAATTACATTTTTATTCACTACTCAAATCCTTCAATTCTATAAACCTAAATATATAAAAATTCCCCTCCCAACAAAACGCTTGAACAAAACCAAAACTACCCCGCCACTGCAAAGTTGAGCGGCGGGGGCAAGAATTATGCTACTGACATTGCGCTGCTTTTCCCGAACCCGTCCCTTCAAAAGCATTGATATGTGCACCACCGAAATAGACATAATAACCATCATCTACTTTTGGTATTGCAGGAACTTTATCCGCATTGGTACATCCATCAGCCCCCCAACCCATACCGCATTGCAAAGCGACACCATTAACCTTTACATCTCCTCCGGCTTTTGTGATTGCTGTCACAAAATTACAAGCCACGGGCTCATTACTGGCGTTAACACTCAATGTTGCTGGTCCTTTGACTGCCTCAATTGCGATTGCTCCACAATATTCAGTTCCTGCATCCTTGGCAATAGTATACTCGCACATTGCATCGGGATCCTTAACTGTAATGGTGGGGCATAATTGAGTACCAGTACCACCAATGATACCGGCAGTGCCACAATCTGCATACACGCCAACTCCGGTCATAGTCTGACCAGTGCCGCCTTCCCAAGTATCAACTTTTGTTATTGGAGTTGTGCCGTCTTGGGAGAAGAATGTGGCACCGCAAC
>BNUP01000023.1 GCA_025997455.1 Fibrobacterales bacterium
CCCTGCCGAGCCGTGATTTGATAGCCGACAGCGTGGAGTATATGGCGAATGCTCATTGTGCAGACGGTTTGATTTGCATAAGCAATTGCGATAAGGTGACTCCCGGTATGCTTATGGGAGCGATGCGGCTCAATGTTCCAACTGTGTTTGTGAGCGGCGGTCCAATGGAGGCGGGAGTTGCGGTTGTTGGCGGAAAGGAAGTGCATTTGGATTTGATAGATGCAATGGTTGCGGCGGCAAACCCCGCTGTGAGCGATGAAGATTTGCAAAAAATTGAGGATTCGGCTTGCCCTACCTGCGGAAGTTGTTCGGGTATGTTCACGGCAAATTCTATGAATTGTTTAACGGAGGCACTCGGTCTTTCGCTACCCGGAAACGGCACAATTATAGCAACGCACGCGGAGAGAAAAAAACTTTTTGAGGCGGCGGCAACGCTTTCCGTGGAACTTTGCGACAGATTTTACAATAAGGGTGATGAGTCGGTGTTGCCTAAGAGTATTGCAACAAAAGCGGCATTTGAAAATGCTATGTCATTGGATATTGCAATGGGTGGGAGCACTAATACCGTTTTGCACATTCTCGCCGTAGCACACGAGGCAGGAGTTGATTTTACATTAAAAGATATAAACGAACTTTCTCAAAAAACTCCCTGTTTGTGTAAGGTTGCGCCTTCGGTGAATTATATTCATATAGAAGAAGTGCATAGAGCAGGCGGTATTCCTGCAATTTTGGGGGAATTGGATAGAGCGGGCTGCCTGAATAAAAGTGTTGCATTAGTGCATTCGGCGAATTTAACTGTGTATTTGAATGATTGGGATATTGCACGGGCAACGGCAAGTGCAGAGGCAAAGGAGAGATTTTTGGCGGCTCCGGCACGCAAATTTAATTTAGAGGCGTATTCGCAAAATACTCATTACCCCTCGCACGATTTAGACAGAGTCGGCGGTGCGATAAGAGATTTTGAGCACGCATATAGTAAAGACGGCGGTTTGGCGGTTTTGTATGGCAATTTTGCACCGGACGGTTGCGTGGTAAAAACTGCAGGCGTTGATAGTTCAATTTGGACTTTTACGGGACCAGCCGTGGTATTTGAAAGTCAAGAGGAGGCATCTGAGGGTATCCTTGGCGGTGCGGTGAAAAAAGGGGGCGTTGTTGTAATTCGCTATGAGGGACCAAAAGGCGGACCGGGAATGCAGGAGATGTTATACCCGACAAGTTATTTAAAAAGTATGGGTTTGGGTAAGGCATGTGCACTTATTACGGACGGCAGGTTTAGCGGCGGAACAAGCGGACTTTCAATTGGGCATACAAGTCCTGAAGCGGCGAGTAAGGGTAATATTGCTTTGGTGAAAAACGGTGATATTATTGAAATTGACATTCCAAACAGAACGATAAATATAGGCATAGGTGATGATGAGTTGGCAACGCGGCGTGCGGAGATGGAATCGCGCGGCAGTGCGGCGTGGAAACCCGTTTCCAGAAAACGAAAAATCAGTCAGGCGTTAAAAATTTATGCATCGCTTGCTATGAGTGCGGATAAAGGCGCGGTTAGGAGAATTGTGGAATAATACCACTATAGGAAACCTCTAAAAACTCCCTTTGTAACACAATTCCACAGATTTGAGTTTTTAGAGACGACGGCAATAAGTATAGCCGCCCAATTAAAAAGGAGTTGTGATACTGAAAGCCAAGAGTTTGGCTTTCGGAGAGAGAGTGCTTTAGCACTCGTAAGTTAGAGTGTTAAAAAGAAACCTGAGATAATCTGTATAAACAATGGCAGAAAACTACTCAAATTTGCATAAAAAACTATAGTTCGCCCATGTCGCTTAGAGAACCTCTACCAACCACTTGCGAGGTTAATAGAGGTTCTCTTATCCAAACTGCAACGCCGAGGCAACCCTCTTCCTCACTCGTGCCTAATCGCCCCGACCACTTCTAAACGGCTCGCCTTAAATGCAGGCAAAATTGTAGCCAAAATGCAAAGGGCGTTTCCTATTACGAATACTGCTATCACATCTAAAACTTGAACTTCAACGGGGAAAAACGGCATCATATATACATCGGCGGGGAGTTTTATAAAATGCGTTCGTTCTTGCACCAAACACAAAGCGAGACCAATGGTTCCGCCCAGCACCGAACCGAATACGCCGATAAACGAACCCATACCCATAAACACCCGCATCACGGCATTTTCCGAAAAACCCATACTCCGCAAAATTCCAATTTCTTTGGTTTTATCAACCACAACCATAATCAACGAACTGATAATGTTGAATGCCGCTATCAAAACAATTAAACACACAATTGCCGCGACTATAAACTTTTCGTAATTCATCCATTGCAAAAGGGTTTTGTTTTTTGCCTTCCAATCGGTGGCATAAAAAGGATAACCCAAAAACAGAGTTGCTTTTTGTGCACTGATTTCGCTCTTCCAAGGGTCATTCACCTTAAACTGAATGCCGGTTACTCCGCGTTTGCCGAGCAGTTTTTGCAATTCTGGAATACCCACATAGAGCAAATTTCCGTCGTATTCATACATACCCGTCTCAAAAATTCCGCTCACCGCAAACTGCATCATCTTAGGACCGCCCATAGCCATATCGTCCGGGTTTTGAAAAGTCTGCAACACAAGACGACTCCCCACATCGACCCGCAGGCGATGAGCCAAACCCACTCCGAGCATCACCGATGGTCGCAACACGCCACTCGAATCTTCCAAACTATCAACCGTAAATTTGCCCGCGATAATCTTGGATTCAAGGTCAATCACCTTTTTGGCACTCTGCGTTTCAATACCATAAACCACCACACCATCGTTTGCCTTTTTGGAACTCACCCCCACCTTGTAGATTATGAACGGCGAATAGGAAACTATTTCATTATCATTTGTTATCAGTAATCGTGCAACGGAATCGGGTGCAAAAATTTCATCGCTATAACTATACACCTCAAAATGAGCATCTTTGCCTATCATCTGCTTTGTAACTTCGCTCTCAAAACCATTCACCGCCGAGAGTGCAACTATCAGTGCAAATGTGCCTATACACACACCGAGCATACTGAACAAACTTATCAGCGAAACGAACAAACTTTTCCGTTGTGCCCCTAAGTATCGCCACGCGATTTTTGATTCAAGGCGAATATTCAATTTACAGTCCTGAGTTGATTTTTTGCGGTAGTGGGGAAGGTAGTTAATTTAGAGTAGAGTGTAAAGAGAAGAGATGGTAAATTTAGCATTGCAAAAATAGGGTATGGGGTGTTGGGTGTAGGGTGTGGAAAATACGGCATTGCAAATTTTTCTGGTGCACTCTATCCACACCGCGTTCCCTTGTTAAATTTACTCTGCATTGCTAAGGGCAGGTTTTCTGCCATTGTATAGGAAACCTCTAAAAACTCTCTTTGTAACACAATTCCACAGATTTGAGTTTTTAGAGATGTCCCGTCTGCACGGGAATGACTGGGAAAGAGTTAAATCGGGATCCACACTGCTAAAATCAACAATGAAAGCGTTATTGCACCGATTGCAGCGGTTAGCATTGCAGGGACGGAAATTTGCTTTTTGGCGGACAGGTTGTTGCTCCACAGGTAATAGATAATGCGGAGGTAATACACCGCCGAGATAATCGCTAAAATAAAGGCGGCAATGGCGAATCCCCAAACTATTGGAGTTTCAAAGGAAGAGGAAACCAAACCAGAAAAGACACGGAACTTTGCCAAAAAACCTGCGGCAATAGGCAAGCCCGCAAGAGAGGCGAGGCACACGGTTATGCAAGTTCCTATAAATGGATTTTTCTTAGCCTTACCTCGTAAATCGTTCAAATCATCGAAGTCGTGGGACATAAGCACGGAAATGCCCGTTAATGCACCTGCCGAGCCGAGTGCGTAAGTTAAAAGGAAATAAAAGGCGGGAGATAAATTAACGGATTCCGCACTCGAATTTGCAAAGTATGGATAAGCGAAACCGAGCAAAATAAAGCCTGCATTTGCAACTGCACTAAACGCTAAAACTCGTCTTGCTGAAGTTTGTGCTAAACCCGTGATTGCACCGACTGCAACCGATGCCAAACCCAAAACAAAAAATAAAACCGCCTCTCTTTTAACTGCAATTGCCGAACCGTCGTTCAATATACCGAGCCAAAGTGCGGATAGTGCGGTGAATGCCCCGATTTTCACAACAGCCGCCATAAAGCCCGTTACCGTTGCGAGTGTGCCCGAATAGGCATCGGCAACCCAAAAATGCAAAGGAAACGCACCTATCTTAAACAACAAACCTATTGTTAAAAGCAAAACTCCCGCACCGTAAATACTTTCCCTGCCGTCTAAAAAACTTGCACCGAGATTTGTGCTGCCCGTTGCACCGTAGAACAAGGCGATTCCGTAAAGAAATACTGCACTGAATAAGGCTCCGCTGATAAAATATTTATATGCGCTTTCATTGCTTTTGTGCGAATGTCGGTTAATTGCAACTAAGGCATAAATAGGGAAAGATGCTAGTTCCATTCCCAAAAATAATGGGAGCAAATCGGCGGAAAGCACCATAAGCATAATGCCCGAAGCCGAGAACATCAACAGCGGATAACCCTCACCGCCCGAAAACTTTTTTGCACGCATAATGCTTTGCAAGCCTGCAGTTCCCAGAAATGTGCAAAGAATAATAGCATATATAAATAATTCTCTTGTCCAATTTATAGCGAACAAATTCCAATTATCACCCCAAACACCATCAAAGCCCGCACCTGAAATTGAATACAGAATAAACGCTGCTACCGCTAAAAAAAATACATTTATCCAAGGTAAAACACTGTGCTTACCGTCTCTGCTCAAAAATGACTCCGTTGCAAGTGCAACAATTCCGCCGAGTGCAATTGCTATTACGGGAAAGATAATTTTCAAATCGTAAAAAAGAGAAGTCTCATTCATAATAATCCTCCTGTTGTTCCGTTTGTGCGGGCGGCGATGAATTTAGAGTGTCGGTCGCAAAAGCACCCGTAGAATCGTTCCCAGAATTTTGCAGAGAATCGAGCAGATGTAAAAATTCCTCAATATCCATTTCGCTGTCTTCATCGATTAAATCGCTGTATTCGCAAGTTGTGCATCCGGTTCTATTTTCGCTAAGTGAGTTCAATATGGGTGCGGGATGCAAGCCGAAATAGAAAATCAGCAAAATAACGGGAATTGCCGCCACTCCTTCGAGTGTCGATAACGGCGAGCGGCAAACGCCTTCCGCAACTTCGCCGAAAAGAGTGTTTTTTATAAGCCGCAGAGTATATGCCGCAGATAAAATTATCCCAACTCCTCCAATCAATGCAAAGAACGGTAGTGCAGAATTGAACAGACCTTTCAAAATTAAAAATTCTCCGACAAAACCGACCGTGCCCGGAACTGCCACCGCCGCGATTCCAATTATGCCGAAAATTGTAGCATAAACCGGATTTGTTGTTGCAAATGCACCGAATGATTTTATATCTACCGAACCTGTCCATTTTTGTGCTATTCCGCTCAACAAAAACAAACCGCCCGCAGTTAATCCGTGCCCCACGAGCAGCACCGCAACGCCTGCATTCACCTCATCATTGAGGCAAAATAAACCTGCAACTGCCAAGCCCAAATGCGAGAGTGAACTGAATGCCAACAGTTTTTTTACATTTCTCTGACGGAGTGCAAGCAAGCCGCCGTAAATCATTGAGAACAAGCCTATTGCAATAAAATACAGATTCCATTCGTCCTCATATAAACCGTGCGAGAAAATGGGGATTACCCAAAATGCAAAACCGAAAACTCCCACCTTTGCCATTGCACCCGAAAGTATGGCGGTGAGCGGATACGGAGCCTCGCTATAACTTATGCCCTGCCAAGAATGCAACGGGAAAAGAGGAGTTTTAGTCGCAAAGGCTATTGAGAATGCAACGAGTAATGCAATTTGCGTTGATTTAGGGAGAGCGGAGAGTGCGAGTGCCAAATCGCTTATGTTGGAACTTCCCGCTATTGATGCCAAATACCACGCACCGAATAACAGCGGAATTGAACCGACCAAAGTGTAAATTGCAAAAAATTCTGTTGCAAATTTTCTTTTAACGCCTCCGTGTATAGATATTAAAACAGCGGCGGGTAAAATCATAGCCTCAAAGAAAAACAGGAATTGCACAATATTTTCGGCAGAAAGGAATGAGCCTATTATGGTGCCTTCGAGTGCGAAAAAAGCGACTGCAAATTCGCGAATGCCAAAACTTACGGCGGAACTTGCATAAGCAAAAGCGAGGAATGTTAAAAGAGAAGTGAGCCAAGCCATCCAAAGCGAAAGTCCGTAACCGAACAGAGAAAATGAAACTTCAATACCTGCTGAATCCCCAATGCCGGGCAGGTTGAACCAATGAACGGGTTCTGTGGAACTGCCGCCTATGAACAACAATGCGGTTGCAAGAACGAGAGGCAGTGCGGAGAAAAAAAGACCTATTCTAAAAGTCGATTTCGCATCTCTTGATGATGATGCGAGCATTGAAATTGCCCCGACAAAAGGCGAAATTAATAATAACGAAATTAGCATATACGGCGACCTACCCTATCAAAAACACCAACCAATAAATCACAATTACCGAACATAAAATTGAAAGCGTGAGTTGCACCCGAAGTTTAGACACTTGCATTGCACGCAAACCGTCTGCGCAAATAGGCGGAATCGCCGCAAAAATATTAACCGAGAGATTGAGAAATTTATTTATCTGCACCAAAATGAAACTCGCAATTTTTGTGGGAATAACGGCTACTGCGTAATGCAAGGCATCAAAAGCAAAAGTCCAAATTTTTGCAAAGCCGAGAAGTTCGTTTGTGCCTGAGTATCTCGGAATTTTTTTTGTGAAATAAACAGCCGCAAATACCAAACCGATAACCGCCACACTGCAACCTGCTATACACGCCGCCAATGCGGAAAGGTGATGGTGCTCACTCAGCAGAGGATTTATGCTCTCCGCAAAACCGAATATGGGAGAAAGCGTTGCCTGAAACGCATTTAATCCGGGAATGAGCGATGCCCAAGCATAACCCGCAAATACCGCACCCGTTGCTAAAATCCACATAGGGATTTGCATAACTGCGGGAGATTCGTGAATGTGTTCTGCCGTGTGGTGTTCTCCTCTGAATTTACCGAAAAATACGAGCACCATTAAACGGGTCATATATACGGCTGTGAGCAGTGCGGTGAGTAATGCGACTGCATAGAAGAATTGCCCGAAATTGCCGAAAGAACCATAGACTCTTTCCAAAATTAAATCCTTAGACCAAAAGCAAGCCAGACCCGGCAACCCTATTAAACTTGCGTAAGCGATGAACATTACTAAGAATGTTGAGGGTAGTTTAAATGCCAAACCGCCCATTTTGCGAATATCCTGATTTCCGCCGAGTGCGTGAATTACCGAACCCGCTCCCAAGAACAGAGCCGCCTTTGTGAATGCGTGAGTGAAAACATGGAATATTGCAACATCGAATGCACCGACTCCCACCGCCATAAACATAAAGCCGAGTTGCGAAACGGTTGAATATGCGAGCACCTTTTTAATATCGTGTTGAACCAAACCTGCAATTGCCGCCCAGAGTGCAGTGCCGAGTGCGATTAAAAGAACTATCACCAAAACTTCGGGACTCACTATAAATAATGTGGATAGGCGAGCCATAAGATAAACTCCCGCAGTTACCATAGTGGCGGCGTGAATTAACGCAGAAACGGGCGTGGGACCTGCCATTGCATCGGGTAACCAAGTTAAAAGCGGAATTTGTGCACTTTTTCCCGTGCAGGCGAAGAATAAGAAAAGTGCCGCCGAACTTAAAAACAACGCCGAAAGCGGGTCTTGCATAAATCCAAATCCGCCTTTGAGGTATTCGTTTAAGTTTTCATAATTTAGAAGTGCTGTTCCGCCGACTGCAGTTATTGCGAACATTCCGAGCAAAAAGCCGACATCGCCCACCCTATTCACCAAAAATGCCTTGTCTGCCGCTTTGCAATTTAACCTGTCTTTATTCCAAAAACCGATTAGCAGGTATGAACACAGCCCAACACCTTCCCAACCAAAAAATGTTAAAGGCAGAGAATCCGATAAAACGAGCACAATCATACAGAATAAAAAGAGGTTTAAGTAGGAGAGAAAGCGGGCATAGCCGATATCGCCTTTCATATAGCCAAGTGAGTAGAGAACTATAAGCGTGGAAATTCCCGTGACGAACAGGAGCATTATTTTTGTTAGGGAGTCAAAAAGGAATCCGAATGAAACCGAGAAAGCACCTACTGAAATCCAAGAACCGATTGTCTCTCTATAAACTCCGTCTGAGGGCATTCCGACTGCGAAAGCACACACCGTTCCAAATGAGAGGAGAGGAAAAAGCACGGCAAGTGCACCGATGTATCCTTCATAAGGGGGTAATTTTTGATTTGTTCGTGCAAACGAGGTTCGTGTAAGCGCAATTACTCCGAGAGCCACCGCCCCAAGCAAGGGAAAAATCGGTATGAGCCAAAGAGGTATTTGAGAGGTCATAGGGGGAAGGTAGAAAACTCGGGCGGTGCAGGGGTGTAGGGTGTAGGGTGTGGCGTGTGGGGTGTGGACAACTCGGCAATGCACGGGGGGAGAAGGGAGAAGGGAGAGGGGAAATGGTGGAAGGGAATTGTAGGGGCGACCATTGGTCGCCCGTTTGTAGGATTGCCCCGTCAAACCCGCCCTGTTATGAATTGATTGGAGACGAAAGAGGGGGCTAAAAGCCAAGAGTTTGGCTTTTGTAGAGAGAGTGCTTTAGCACTCGTAAGTGTAGAATTTTCATTGTAGATTCTGCAACTATCGTGCAGAATGACATTCTCCTTGCAATTCTAAAAGGGCGGGTTAAAAACCACGCCCCTACAATTCTTTTCTCCCTACACTCCCCACACCCTACACTCCACTTTTCTACATTCCCAAAATGCCCTTTTTTATATTCGCCTTATTGTCTCTTTTGCTGTCGTGCTCGCGGGAATCTGCCGAACCGTTGCTTACGCCCGAATCACATTTGGGGAGCAAAGAATATAACGGGGGAATTTTTCCTGTTTGGATAAATTTGAAAGAACCGGTTCGGTCGGCGGGGCAAATAAATTGGAAAAACGGAAATTCAAAAATTGCTTATCGCACGCAGAAATTGGATACATCAGCACTAAAAAATAACCCTTTGGATACGCTTATTCTCGCAGATACCGCATTTATATACTGGGATGCACCGCCGCCGCCATTTGTAAAAATAGACAGCATTTTAACGAGCGAAAAAAATGACAGCATAAAATCGTGGAGAACAGACACAACCTACTACTACCGAGATACGCTTTTTGCCATTATAGACGGATTTCAAAGTGAATCTATAACTATAGAGGTGAAAAATATTTTACCGAAAATAACCTCGCTTTCCGTTGGCGGTTTGGCACAACCCGGAGATTCGCTCCTCGTGATTGCGGCGCACCCCGGCGATAAATTGGAAATTAAATTATCCCTTGAAAAACAGTTTAATCCCTTAAAATTTCACCCTATTGTTGAACTGCCCGCAAAATTACTCGGTTCGCCAAATTCTGGTTCGCTAAAATTGAGAACGGAAAACGATTCGCTTTTTGTGTGGGAATGGAGCGTGCCAAATGAGGTTATTGCAGATAGTTCATTAACCCTGAAAATCAGAGATTCGGGCGGTTACGGCGAGCGGATTTATAAGGTATATTTGGTGGTTTATACGGAATTTGGCTCAATGTGGGTGGCATCGGAAAGGGAGTTGGTTAAATACTCGCCCGCAGGTGCGGAAGTTGCAAGGATAAGCGAAGGTTTCGGGCAAATAAGCGACCTCGCTGTTAATTCAAAAACCGGAAAATTATTCGTAACCGACCAATCGACCAATAAACTCAGCATTTACGACACTTACGGAAAATTGCTCTATAAAAGCGATGATTTATTCAAAAATCCGACAGGAATTGCAATTGATGTTGAGAGTAATTATGCGTGGGTAGCCGATGCCATTGACCCCTTGGCTAAGGTTTTTGAAGGGCGGTTGAGCAGGTTTGTGTTAATAGGTGATTCATTGAAACCTACCGAAGATGCTGAATATAAAATGTCGGGTCCCATAAAAGGTCTTTCCGCCGACCAGTTTAAGCGGGATTTTTTGTGGTTTGCTATTCCTGAAAGTGATACTGTGGGTTTTTTCAGAAATATAGCGGTTGAAACCGAGCCGAAAATAATGGATTTTAAATGGAATAGACCTTCAATGGTTTTTTATGACGGAAATAACGGAGTTGCGTGGATTGCCGATAGTTCGCGGGTTGTCGGGATAGATAGTAGCGGAATAGTGAAGGCGGAGATAAAGGGTTTCGGTTTTGTGAGTTCTGTTTCGGCAGCGGCAGGCTTGTTGTGGGTCTCCGATATTTTGGGCGGAAAGGTGTATCGTTTCAAAGGACCGTTCATAGGTTCGCAGACAGATTTGAAATTGACGATTATGGACGGAACGCCTTTTGATTTTATTGCACCTGCATTTGTGAGTGCATTCGGCGGTGACGGCGGAGCGTGGGTTGTAGATAGAGAGGCGGGTTCTGCGATACGCCTCGATAGTAAAAAAGAAGAGCGCATTGCGAGCGGAACGGGCTTAAAATTGCCGTATTTGGGGAAAGTATTGCAGGTGGTGGAATAATAAATGGCTCCTTCGATGCAATCGGTAAAAACATTTGCGAAGAATAACCCGTTCTCGAAGTATCGCGATTCCATAGTAATTTTCGGCATTGTATGCATAGTGCTGATAATGATTGTGCCGCTCCCGCCGGTGATGTTGGATGTTTGCCTCACATTTATGATAGGGATAGCCTTGATGGTTTTAATGACCTCGATGGTTATAGATAATGTACTCGATTTTTCTGTGTATCCCGGAATGCTTTTGGTGGTAACTCTTTTTAGACTTGCGCTCAACATTGCATCTACCCGTTTAATTTTATCGGAAGGTCAGGCGGGGCAGGTTATCGCATCATTTGGAAGTTATGTGACTGCGGGAAATATTATTGTGGGAACTATAATGTTTATCATTTTGGTTGTGATTCAGTTTGTGGTTATCACAAAGGGTTCCACGAGAATTGCGGAAGTTGCCGCACGATTTACATTAGATGCGATGCCCGGAAAACAGATGGCGGTTGATGCGGATTTGAACGCAGGAAACATAACGGAAGAAGAGGCAAGGAAACGCCGCTCGGATATAAGCAGGGAGGCGGATTTTTACGGTGCTATGGACGGTGCCTCAAAATTTGTGCGAGGCGATGCGATTGCAGGTTTAATTATTACGGGCATAAATATTTTGGGCGGTATAATTCTCGGCGTTGTGATGCAGGGAATGGATATTATGGAGGCGCTTGAAACTTTTACCAAATTGACTATAGGCGACGGCTTGGTCAGCCAAATTCCCGCACTTATGATTTCTACTTCTTCGGGTATTATTGTCACTCGTGCAGCGAGCAAAAATAATTTGGGTGCGGAGTTGGTAAATCAATTTACGCAGAGTTCCAAGGCACTCGGTATTTCCTCGTTTGTTATGGTGCTACTCGGCATTGTGCCCGGAATGCCAACAATCCCTTTCTTAGTTATTGGCGGGTTACTCGGATTCACTTCTTACAGAATGGCATTCGGCGTGCAGACCAAAGACGAAAAAGAGGCGGAGGCAAAAGCGAAGAAAGCGGCAGAAGAGGCGGCGGCTGTGCCCAAAGAAGAAAAAATTGAGGATTATTTGTTGGTAGATCAAATGGAACTCGAAATAGGTTATGGTTTAATTCCTTTGGTAGATGTGAATCAGGGCGGTGATTTGTTGGAGCGAATTACAATGTTGCGAAGGCAAATGGCGGGAGAACTCGGTATGATAGTTCCTCCTATTCGTATTCGAGATAACATTCAACTTTCACCCAACGAATATTTGATAAAGATAAAAGGAAACGATGTAGGACGCGGCGAACTTATGATGGGTTCATTTTTAGCGATGAATCCGGGTAATGTGAGCCAAAGAATACCGGGAATAAAAACCAAAGAACCTGCTTTTGGGCTTGAGGCACTTTGGATAACCGTTTCTCAAAAAGAAAGTGCGGAGTTGGCTGGTTATACGGTTGTGGAACTTCCCGCTGTGCTCGCTACGCATTTAACGGAAATCATTCGCAGATACGCCGCCGAAATTTTAATGCGTCAAGATGTAAAAACGCTTGTTGAAAATGTTAAGAAAAACAGCCCCGCCGTTGTTGAAGAATTGACTCCGGCAATTCTTTCGCTCGGAGAGATTCAGCAAATTTTGTGTATGCTTTTGCAGGAGAGAATTTCCATTCGCGATTTAGCGAGCATTTTGGAACTTATGGCAAACGCGGCAAAACTTTCAAAAGACACGGTATTTGTCAATGAGCAGGTGCGACTCGGTTTAATGCGGCAAATTTGCAAACCATACATAAACAATAATCAAATTTCGGTAATTGCTCTCGCTCCCGATTTGGAACAAATGTTTGAGGCGTCTCTGCAAGCAACTAATAAGGGACCCCGCCTTGTGATTCGCCCCGATTTAGTGGGAAAAATTTTGGAACGGATGGATGCCATTCAAAACAAGGTGCAGGCGGCGGGCGAACAGCCGATTATCGTGTGCTCACCGAATGTGCGTTTTGCCCTTAAAAAACTTTTAGAAAGCAACTTCCCGAATTTGGTAATTTTGTCCTATAATGAAATTGTTCCCGGAGTAAATATTAGCGTTCTCGATACACTTGGGACACACGAATAAAGGGTAAAGGTCTGTTATGATAAAAAAATACCGCGCAGCAACATTCACCGAAGCCTTCTTGCAAATAAAGGAGGAGTTGGGAGCAGATGCCGTAATCCTTTCGCAAAAGGAAATTAAGCACCCGTCTTCTGCAAATGAAAAAGTGGAAGTGACCGTTACTCTTGACGATATATCGGAATCCCCGACGAATAATTCCGCACGCGGTAATGACCAAGCACTCGGAACATATAACAACAGAGGCACAAAGCAAATTCAAACTGTGCAGTGGAAAAATGTAAATGACGAAATTGCAATAAAGCAAGGTGCAAGATTACCCTTAGAACCGCGAAACGACACACAAAATCGCCGCGAAACGCACCTGATGCCAAAAATACCAGAAAAAAATCCTATGACGGATTCGGTAAATAAACTCACCGACTATATGGAGAATACACTCGCCGAAGTTAAAAAACTCCGCGAGGAATTTTCACTCACAAGAGGTGAATTTTTGGAAGGGATAAGAGTTGTGCGCGAAGGAACGCCGAAAGATTTTAACAGAGTTGCTATTGCACTCACAAAAAGCGGATTACAGGCACAAACAGTTCAGGATTTGCTAGCAGAATCGGTGCTCTTGTGCTCACCCGATGAAAGGGACGAAAATTCGATAAAAGAAAAAATGCGAAAAGTTCTCGCCAACAGAATTTTAATCGCTCCCAGACCCCGCCTCAAAAAAGGGCGCCCCTTAGTGCAGATGTTTATTGGTCCGACCGGTGCGGGTAAGTCCTCGCTAATAACCAAACTCGCGGGCAGAGCAACTCTCACGGGTAATCCCAATGTTGCAATAGTCAGCACCGACACTTACAGAATGGGAGCGATAGAGCAGTTGGAAGGTTTTGCAAACGCGGCAGAAATTGATTTTGATAAAATATCAAGTCCCGAAGCGGTTCCCGAAGTATTTGAACGGTTGCGGGAAAAGTCCCTTGTGCTCGTAGATACGGCGGGGCGCGGGAGCGGAGACCAAGAACACGAAGAGGAAATTTTGGCACTATACGAGGCAATTCGCCCCGATGAAGTTCATCTCGTGTTGCCGTTGAATATGCGCGACAGCGACCTTGAAAAATCTGTTGAAAAATATTCCGCGTTAAAAGCGAACAGGATAGTTTTCACAAAGCAAGACGAATCCGCAGAACTCGGTGCACTGTTATGGTTGCCGTTAAAAAGCCAAATGCCGCTTTCGTATATTTGCATAGGTCAAAAACCGGATGATATTGTGAGTGCGGAAAAGGAAATTATTGCGGAGTGGATATTGAAGTAGGCGGAGGAACTCGGCTGAGGTAACCGGCGTTTACTAACATAAAATTTAAGAGGAGAATTTGAAATGGAATTAAAATCGATTACGGGTGCAGTTACCAAAACGGCAGTTGTTTTAATTTTTTGGGCGGTGCTGTTGTTAGACCTCATTTTAGAGCCGTCTGTCTCGTTCAAAGAGATTGCCTTTGCCCTTATAAAAGCGGTTGTTGTGAGCGGCATATTTTGGATATTGTTCTCTATGCTCGTTGATACATTTCTCAAAACGATGATTGCCGATACCAAAGAAAAGCAAGCCGATAGAATGTATGGGGGTCTCTCATACCACATCACGGAACCGAGCCTTGAAGAAAAAGCGTGGTTAAGGCAGCAGGAAAGAGAAAAAGAGGAACACTCTCGGTAGAGAGATTGCACGATTATTGTGCGATTTGCCCGATTATTTGATTTTCATAACCATTTATTTTATATTTTTCAGCCACTAAAGATAAATTTCTAATAGTAATTGTTGCAATATTAATTTTGCTCATACTCTTGCCTTCAATTTTATCGCTTCTAAAATTTCACGAACCGGCACAAGATTATTTTCAAAATCTTTGATATTTTTATCAGTAATCCACAATTGCCCTTCGCCAACATTCCCACGATGTTGCCCTTTAGAAAAATATTGGTTATTTTTTACTTCATCACTTGAGAAAATCCAGTATTTAATACTATCTCTCCAAACAGCAATAAAAACAAAAACTTTTGCACAAGCAGGTTTTATCTGCTGAAAATTCATATCAAATCCGATTTTTGATTTTACAGATAAAGCCTTTTCTAAAAGTGAATCCCCGCTTTTTCGCATCACCGCTCTTGATGCTTTGACTTCGATAGAAATTCCATCAAGCCAAAAATCGTATTGTCCGGAATAATTTTTATCAAATGATTTTGATGGTCTTTCCAGTTCAGGAATAATCTCGTTTAGATGGCGTTGTGCCCAAGTTTCGCCAAAAGTTCTTGGTGCAGTTATCTCAAAAACATACAAATATTTATTTCGCCTAAGATAAGCATTGCGAACTTCAAGATATTGATCAAGTGTCAAAATATTTTCAGCAATTAAATGACTGATGATATATTCAAATTTATTAAACGGATAAACTGAATATAAACTGTCAAGAGAATCGTCGCTCAAATCAAATAAATTTTCACTTGAAACATTTAATTTTGCGATATCTCGCTTTAACTCTTTAATTAACATTTCCATACAAAACTCCTTTAATTTGATTTATATGTTTTGACTCAAGTTCAAACAAATTATAGATGTAATCCTGAAGCGATGAAAAATCATCCGATTTATTATCTAAAATATTTGAAACTTCCATTGATAATTTTCTGTCTTGCTCTGGCGTGATTTCAAGGAATGGCAACTGCGATAAACTTCCTTTTAGTATTTTTATTTCTCCAAACATTTTTATATAAAGATACTGATATAATTCAGAATTTAAAAAAGCCGCAACAGAATTGATAGACATATTTGGTATTTTAGGGATCAAAATATTTGCGCTATTTAAAAATAGACTTCCTGAATTATCTATTGAAAAAACTAATTTTTTTGAAATAAACTTATAAACTAACTTGCTTTTTGATCGATAAATTTCATCTCTGGCAACTTGCTGGAAATTTTTCCTATCATAAATCACATATTTCGTAGGATTTTTTAAGAAAAACTGTGCGATTTCTTTACCGGTATATATCGGTTCATAACCGTCTTGTTGCTTTATTTTTAGTTTATCCGTATTATTGCCGGTAACGATTCCCAAAGCCCAAATGCTATTTCCCAAATCATATTTTCTTTTCTTATTAGCAATGTCAATTATATCCTTATCAATATTTTTTGTGGTTGATATGATGAAATTACTATTTTCTTTTATCGTTTTTTTATCAATTTCATACTTATCTTTCTCATCAAAAATAAAAATCTTTTTAGATAATTCTTTTTCTTTTTTTGTTTCCAAAGAAATATACCGCGTCATCACTCCGGAAAATGAACCCGGATGTAATTTTATTTCGGTTAAGTTTGTTTGATTGATTAAAAATTCACGAATGTCTTTATGTGACTTAACATTTAAGATAGAGCAAGGCAATAAAAAACGCAAAACTCCATTATTGTTAAGGCGTTCAAACGAGTTAACCAAAAAGCAAGAAAACATTTCGCCAAAGCCATCGTTAACGCTTCCCCAAGGCGGATTTGTAATTATATAATCAAAGGAATTGTTTAATATAATTGACCCGAAATCATCCGTTCTAGCATTAAACAAATTGGGGGTTGATATAAAATCTGCATTATAAATTTTCGGTTTTATTGGCGTATCGGGAAATTTTGCATAGTAATTAAATTTTGAAATCAATACAGCTATTGGGTCAATATCAACGCCAAAAATTTGCTCCGGTTTTATGTCCGGGATGTTTGTTAAAAACATTGAACTGCCGCAACAAGGATCTAGCACTTTATCGGCGGCTTTTAACTTAATATCAGAGACCATATTCCACACAACTTTTGATGGTGTATAATAGGAACCTTTAATATTTTTTTCTCCTTCTGTTTGGAGACATTGATAAACAATACCTAAAATATCTCTTTCATTTGGAAGTTTATATTTTACAAATTCATTGATTTCTAGTAAATTATATTCATTGCGTAAATATTCAATATTTTTTTCTGCTGTCTTACCGTTTTTTAATAAATTGGTTCCTAGCGAAAACAGAACATCGTCAATCTTATAATTGCTTGATCTAATATCATTTATTAATTTCTGAATTAGCGGAATATTTTCTTGGGTCTCAAAACTTTCTTTCGGTATAATATTTTTTTGTGAAAATCGCTTATTAGCCCCGGATGAAAGATCTTTTTTATCAGAGGACACAGAAAGTTTATTCCAGTTTCTTTTTGTGGCACTAGAAATCAAGTCATAGGCAGCGTATGAAACTTTACTGTCAATTAAATTTCCCATAGTTATTATTTCTCCTCAAAATCGGTGAACAGACAGAGTGTGATTATTCCCAATCACCCAATACTGCCTTAAATTTATAATTGTATTGCAGACTATCCAAGCCGTCTTCTACTTTTTTTTGCCGCTTTTCCCAAAAACGGAATGCAATACCGCCCAAGAACGCGGCTACCGGGTTTAGTTTTGAACGGGGAACTCCCAAACCGCCAATTCCAATACCTGAATTTCCCGCCGCCAAACCTACATCTAAAATTTTTATCATAAGCGGAGGGGGTATGTGCTGTAAATCGCAACATTCGGGGGTTAAGCCTTCAAAACTGAAGTTCGGAATTTTGCCGAAAACCAAAGGCTTTGAATGCTCTATGCATAATACGGATGCGGGATTTGGTGCGGGGCTTGTGAGTTTTTTCAATAATTTTTTTCGCCATTGCAACCTTGTGGTGTCGTTTAAGTCCCTTCGCAGGGCGGAAAACTGAGATGCAGGTATGAATGTCGCCAAACAATTGGGGCAAATTCGCAAATTTAATGCGGATATGTCAATTCTCGCAACCTCGCCGACACCGCAAAAAGGGCACAGTTCCATTGCTATTTTCCGATTAAAAGATCTCTCAATTCCTTTGCGGAGCGGAGTTTTGCCATTGCACTATCCCGCACCAATCTCGCCCTGTCTTTGCTTAAACCCACTGCCGCCGCAATTTCTTGAATGTTGCCCCTCGGTCCGGGTTCAAAGCCGAAATACATACTTATAACCTTCATTTCCATAGGGTCTAAGTATTCGCTGAGGAGTTTTTTCACGAGTCTTTTCTTGCTGTTCTTAAAAAATATGGTTGTCGGGTCTTCGGTCTCATCGGCGGTGATGCTGATTAAACTCGTATCTCCGTCTTCACCAACGGGAGCATCTAAACTTGAAGATTTTGTCCCCATTTGCAAAATTTTTTCAATTGCCTCTGCATCGTATCTGCTGTAACCTTCTAATGATTTTGGGTCTACCACCTGCGCACCGCCGACAACCTGCTTTAATTTGCCGCCTCTTCGGCTGAATCGCCGCAAAATCAACTCTTTTTCGGCGGAAATTCGCACCATTCGCGCCTTCTCGTTTATCGCTTTTATGATGTTTTGCCGCACCCACCACACGGCGTAACTGATAAATTTGACCTTTTTTGACGGGTCAAAGCGGACTGCGGCTTCCATTAGCCCCAAATTTCCCTCGTTTATGAGGTCATTTAAGTCTAATCCCTGCCCTTTATACACATTGGCAACTCGAATGACGAATCGCAAATTCGCCTGCACCAATCGATCGAGAGCCGCTTTGTCGCGGTCTTCGGCAACGCGTTGCAACAGCATTTTTTCTTCGTCTTTCGTGAGCAGGGGCACTCTCGAAATCTCATTCAAATACTGAAAGTACACATTTCGCTTTATCTTCGGCTTCGTCTCTTTAACGATTTTCAAAGTCATAACACAAATTTAACTTTTTTTTTGCATTTTGTCATTAACAAAATTAAAAATCTTCACTTTTTTTTGAAATTATATTTTTTTTGCTCCCGGAAATGTCAAATTTTGTAATAAAGAGGGGGTAATTTGTCATAATTGTGTATGGGAGGAGGGATGGGGGGAACTCGGCGGTGCAAGAGTTGGGTATGGGGTGTGGGGAAATGGGAGAAGGGAGTTTGTAGGGGCGGGTTTTAAACCCGCCCTCGTAGGGGCGAATATTGCCGCCATTATTCATACAGATTATCACAATTTCTTTTTAATTGGGCGGCTATACTTATTGTCCGCCATTATTCATACAGTTTATCTCATTTTTTTACAAGTGGGCGGCTATACTTATTATTCGCCCTTCCGTAGGGGCAGGTTTTAACAAGTATATCTGCCCTATTAAAAAGAAACCTGAGATAATCTGTAGAGAACCTCTATCAACCACTTATGAGGTTAATAGAGGTTCTCTTAGATAAATGCCCATAAATCATTTACATTCAATCTCTTCGTCCGTAATGCGCAGAGCCATAATCATATTCATATCGTCCGGTTCGTCTTCAAAATCGGCTACCAAACCGACCTTTTTAGTATCGTCCTTAGACTTTTCAAAATGCAAAATATCCGAGATTTTAACCGGAATAATTGCCTGACCCGCAATTGAGATTTGCAAATCCATACCTTTGTTTATGGGTCCCTCAACAACTTTTCCTTTGAAAACAAGTTGCTTTCCATCCTCTGAGGGTGAAGTTTTTTTAACGAGAAACTTAGGCATAATCAGGCATACCGAACGGACTGAAGGGCGAAAACACCCAAATGCGAAACTGAGAATTTATCTATCATATAAGGGAAATATAGATTTTTTTTGAGAAAGTGGTGAAAAAAATTTAACTTACCTCGTTATGAATCGCTTTTTGAATAATATTTTGCCTGTCGGACGCATACCCTTTTTGGTTTGTGCACCGTTTTTCAGCAGATTTTTTGAAAAGCCTATTGAAAATGTCATTTTTTTGGACGGTGTGCCGAGAGTTCAAAATCGCCGCTTGCGTGAAAAAGAGATAATGCTCGCCCCTTCCTCGTCAATAGAATACGCAAAAAATTCCGAAGATTACTTTTTATGCAAACGATTCTGCACTGCAAGCACGCTCGAAATTCGTTCGGTAAAACTTTTTTCAAAATACAAGTGGGAGGAATTGGACAAAAAAAACATTCAACTGACCGCAGAAAGCGATACTTCGGCAGCATTGGTTAAACTTCTTTCAAGCAAAAGATATATGGTGAAACCGCAATATTCAACGGAAAGCACCGCCGACACAGAACAGGATGCGAAACTCTTAATCGGCGATTCCGCATTGCTCGAAAACATTTCTGGGGCGTGGGAATACTCTTATGATTTGGCAAGTGTTTGGCAGGAATGGCAGGGATTACCCTTTGTTTTCGGTGCGTGGATAATTCGAAAGGAAGCCGCAACCGGTGGCTTGCAACCGATTTTAGAAAACTACTTAAACGAAACGGAACGCGGAATTATCGCGTTCAAAGACGATAGACAAAAATATTTGCAATTATGGAATTCTCATTTTTCAAACGGCGTGCCTCAAAATATTGCCTTAGATTATTACAATGCGGTTGATTATTCCTTCACCTCATCTCACGAAAAATCACTAAAAAAATTTTATGAACTATGCGGAATGAATGTGGAGTTGGCATTTATTTGATGGTGCGTTCGGCACACACCGCGTTCGCAATTTTTTACTCGGCAGTGCAGGGGTGTGGGGTGTGGCGTGTAGGGTATGGAAACTCGGCGTTGCAAGAGTTGAAAGTGTAAAGAGTAGAGAGTAGAGAGTAGAGAGTAGAGAGTAAAGTTGAAAATGATACTCTGAATAATAACTCTCAACTTTACTCTTTACTCTTTCAACCCTTGCATTGCTGAGTTCTCATCCCCCCCTCTCCCCTCTCCCCGCCTGCACCGCCGAGTTCTCAACTTTACACTTTTCACTTTTCTCGTTCAACTTTTTTCTACATTACCCTGTGATTTAACAAAGGATTTTCAATGTTTGGACTTTTTTCCTGCGATATAGGTATAGACCTCGGAACTGCAAATACGCTGGTGCATGTTGCCGGGAAGGGAATCGTAATAAACGAACCTACGGTGGTCGCTATAGACCGAAAGAACGACAGGGTAACATACATAGGTGCAGAGGCAAAAAAGATGTTGGGACGAACTCCCGATGAAATTGTTGCAAAACGACCGATGAAAGACGGCGTTATTGCGGAGTTTGAATTGGTAGCCGCGTTGTTGCAGCACTTCATTAGAAAGGTGCAGAAATATCCGCTGTTTTTAGTTAAGCCGAGAATTGTGGTTGGAGTGCCCTCCGGTATAACTCCGGTTGAAAGGCGAGCGGTTGTTGAGGCAACCAGAAATGCAGGTGCAAGAGAAGTGTATTTGGTGGAAGAGCCTATGGCGGCGGCTATCGGTATGAAAATTCCCGTTACGGATGCCTCAGGTCACATGGTTATCGATTGCGGCGGCGGAACAAGTGAAATAGCAGTTATCTCCTTGGGCGGAACTGTTTGCAAATGCTCCGTACCAATTGGCGGCGTAAAAATGGACGAGGCAATTATCAACTACCTGCGGCGCGAGCACAGACTTTTGATTGGCGAATCTACGGCAGAAGAAGTAAAGAAAAAAATCGGTTCTGCGTTCCCGCTCGAAAATGAACTGACAATGGAAGTTAAAGGGCGCGACCTTGCCGCGGGCATTCCGCGAACGATTACTGTTAAGAGCGAAGAGATTCGCGAGGCGCTCTCCGAACCCATTTCTAAAATCGCAGAGGCGGTAAAGAAAACGCTTGAGAACACCCCGCCTGAACTTTCTGCAGATATTTTGGATAAGGGAATTATTATGGCAGGCGGCACTTCACTTTTGAAGGGCTTGGATGCGAGGCTCCGCTTGGAGACTAACCTCCCCGTGAGCGTGATAGATGACGCACTTTTGTGCGTTTGCAAAGGAACGGCGAGAATACTTGAGGATTTGGATACTTATCGCAAAGTGCTTATGCCCATATCGGGGTAACCCAAATTGAAATTTTTTCAGTTGATAGTGCAGGTTTGCAAGTGGGCGCGAGGTGCGGTTGTATTCGCCCTGCTGGCTGTGATTTCACTGTATATGCTGAACACAAATTCCAAGAACAAACAGAATATTGCAGACCTGTTATTTTCAACGGTATTTTATTTTCCGCAGTCCGTAACCTCATACATATTCCACTTTCACGAACTCGGCGAGGAGAATGAACAACTCAAAAAAGATAACGCGCGATTGCAGTTTGAACTCAACTCCGTAAAGGAATACGAAATAGAAAATCAGCGGTTCAAAAAACTTTTAGCATTTGAGAATCATTGGAATTACCCCATCACTTTAACTCAAATTGTAGGCTATAACCCCGGCACATATATGACCACCGCGGTTGTGAATAGCGGTGAAGAGGATTCCATTTCTTATGGGATGCCGGTTTTCACGGTGAATGGCTTGGTGGGCAGGGTCTCCAAAGTTTTTAAACATCATTCTATGGTGCAGTTGCTAACCGACCCTAACTCGCGAACTTCTGTGATTTCGCAACGCTCGCGGGTTTTTGGAACAGTGTTTTCCTTAGACAACGGAACTATGCAAATTCAAGGGTCGAGTTATGCCGACTTAAAACCAAACGATACGCTTGTAACTTCAGGGATAGGCGGAGTATTTCCAAAGGGCATTCCCGTTGGTGTGCTCAAAAAATTTGACAAGAACAATGACGAGGTTTTGAGTTACGGCACAGTGTCGCTTTTGCAGAATATTGAATCACTTGAAGAGGTTTTTATAATCAGAAAGAATATGGATTGGATTGTGTGGGAATAGCAGAGTTTTGTCATTCCTGCGTAGGCGGGAATCTGTAATGGGAATAATTATGATTCATTTTTTGATTTATTTGTTATTATTTTTTATCGCGGCTGTGTTGCAGACCGTGCTTATTCCGCGTGTGGAAATTTTAGATGCTGAACCGTCTTTACTGTTGATTTTGATTGTGATTTGTGCACTGCGGCACGGCACTTTGGCGGGCTGTTTTATGGGTTTTGTTGCCGGTTTGTTCTGCGATGTG
>BNUP01000024.1 GCA_025997455.1 Fibrobacterales bacterium
CGCTGCAAAGGCGAGAGGATTCAAAACTTTTAGAAATTACTCTTCTATTATTTATCTCATTGCTGGTAAATTAGATTTCTCTATGGTTAATCCTAACTTTAAACCCACTTAAAATGAGAAAGAGCCAGATTTTATCTCTAATCCTTTAAAACTTAGAATCTCGTTTATTTCTAATATGTTATTATCATAATTTAGATTATCTATGTTATGTGTAGGACTAAGTGCAATTTTAACAAAATTCAGAATATTGTTTGCACAATTATCTTGACTTTGTTTTTCGATAAGACATTCCTCTATAATACGCCATTTTGTAGAGTGTTGAGATATATTATTAATGTTTGCCTCTTTTAATATTTTTGGTATCTCTGAACCCGTGAACATTTTACCTATTATTTTTGAAATTTTTTGCAATATACCACTATCAAATTTTTCTATTTTCATATTATTGTCCTCCCTCCACTATTTTTATTTCCTCCTCCGTCAACCCATACAATTTATAAACCAAAATATCAATTTTCTTTTCTAACTCGCTTGTGTCGGCATTTTCCTTTTTTGATTGCAAAATTTGTTCTACCAATATTATTATCGGTTGCTGATTTTCAAGAGAGGTTGCAGGAATTGGAATTGAATCTAATTGATTTTTTTGAATATGCGGAAACAATTTATCGTCATTTACATAGGTGTTAAAAAAACAAAAATTGATTAGTTTTGAATTGCATAAACCAAGTATAAATAATAATCTTAACGGTGATTTTTCTTTGAGCAAAACATTATAAACAACATTTGTATTGTAATATCCAATTTCATCCAATGTAAAATCAAGAGAATTTGAAACAAATTTTGTTAGCAATTTTGGTATTGTTTGATATACCAATTCGGTTTTCATAACTTTCTTTTCACAAAGTTCTGGAAAGACAAACCATTCTGTTGATTTAATTTTCCATTTTTCAATATGTTCGCCTTTAATAACTTTGTATTTACCTTTATTTTTTGTGATACAATTATGATTAAACCCGCATTCCATCCCTCGTATTATATAAACAAAATTGCTCAACCTATCTTTTGTCTTATGCAAAATCGAATATAGCACAGACACATTATTAGGATTTATGGCAAAAGGAAAAATATTAAATGGCATTAAATCAATCAATTCATTATTAACATCAAAACTAAAATTTATACTTCCATTTTCATACAAAAATGTTTTCACAAAATCAGTTTTTATTCTTGTTGAAATGATTACATTTGCTTCTACGGCAGCCGATTCAAAAGGCATTTGTGCATCTAAATATTTTCTTATCGGTAAATTTTTTAATATAAATTGCCGTGCAGATTTAAAATTTTCATTCGTGAGTAATTTTTTAGGAATGATAAAGGAAAATACACCATTTTGATTTAATAATTGATTTGCTTTCTCTATGAATAAAATAAATAAATCATATTGTCCTTGTGCCAAAGTGTATGATTTTAATTTTTCTTTTATCGAATTGTCCATATTTCGCGTACTCACATACGGCGGATTTCCAATCACAATATCAAAACCATCGGCAATTCCGAACATAATACCACTATCGAAAAACGGCGAGCAGTAGCAGACATTAAAAGGATTCCAATCAAGAATTTTCTTTTTTACATCTATGTTAAAGTTAAAATTTGGATTTTCTACTATTTCCTGTTTTTTCTTAGAAAATTCGTTCTTTATTTGTTCTTTTTCTTTGGGTGATTTTGCAGTTGTGAAATGTAAAAATATTTTAGTAAGTTCCTTAAATGCATTTTCGAGGTCAAAAAATTCAATTGAATCATCTGTTTTTTTAGTTTCTATTCCAATGAGTGAATTTGCCACCACAAATTTTGTTTCAAGATTGGGTAACACATCAAAATCTTCAGTTTTTTTGTTTGGGGCATCCACCAAGAGCGAAATAAAGAAACGCAGTTTGCTAATTTCTACCGCAATATTTTGTATATCAACGCCATAAATGCAATTTGTGATAATATCCAATTTGTTTTTGTAGGTAGTTTTGTGTTCCTGTAATTTTTCAATTGTCCGCACCATCAAATTGAACATTCCCATTGGAAAAGCACCCGAACCGCAAGCAGGGTCAAGTATCTTGAGGTTGGTAATTGCGGCTATGATATTGTTTTTTTGCGGAAAATCCAATTTATCTTCATTGTCTTCTATCAAAGAATCTATCTCCTTACCTAAGGTAGAGAATTTTGTTTTTAGCGATTCCTTTAAACTCTCCTTGCACATATAATCCACAATTTCGCGTGGTGTGTAAAAACTGCCTGTTTGCTTACGGGCAGTTTCTTTTGTTTCTGGGTTATATGAACCTATCAGATTTTCAAAAACAGTACCAAGTAATTCTGGATCAAGAGCAATATCTGCTTCCATTGGCGTAGATTCTTCAATGGTAAAAACAAAATCGTTAAAAAGTTTAATAAGTTCAAAAATTACGCCGTCACTGACTTTAGCAGGTGTTTTTTCACTGAAACCATCTATCAAATAATTTTTTGCAATATTGCGATTTCCATTTTCGTCTTTTCCTTTGAATTTATAATCGTGGCATTGAAACAAACCTCCGTTTACAAATGGAATTTGTTTTGTTTGTTCTAAAAATTCTTCTGCCTTACCTTTATTAAACATTGATTTATAACGAAATACATCAAATATTCCGTAGTCATTTTTTTCGGGATTGTAATAATTAGTTTTGTCTTGTTTCCTAAAACGGCGTTCATCAATTTTTTTATTCAACACTGCAAAAAATAAATTTTGCAAAATTGCATTATAATAAGTATTTTCGTTTTTCAGAAAATCGTTTGTAAATTCTTTTGTGAAAAATTTGTCATCTATTAATCCTTTTTCTTTCATAAACCACATAAACATCATACGGATAATTATGCGTATAACGACTTGCGGGCGGAGTTCGTTATCAATATTTTTGCCAAGTTCGCGGCTTGCGGCAGCGAGGTCAATGTCAATATCGGCAAGGCATTTTTCGTACCATTCCACTAATTTTGTGTAGAAACTTTTATTGAGCACTTGAACATCTAAAACTTTTAACCACGCCTCGTGCAATTCGTTGAAGTTCTTTGCGTTGTGGTTTGCTAATTCTTGCAAAATGCGTTTATGCCCTGCGTGGGTATTTGTGGTAGAAATATCCCTCAATATAATAACTTTCCCTACTTTTTCGCCTTGTCGCCAAGTTTGATTATAAAGAAAGCGTTCTGGTAGTGATAATGAAATTTTATTATCGTAATAAAACAGCACTGCCACAGGTTTATTTAAAGATTTTTTGTTGAACGCCCGCGTAATTTCAGAAATTTCGGTACGGTTTGGCGTTTTATCTAATTGAACGGCAAAAATCATCAATGAATTGTAAGATTTGCGTTCCGCTTGTTCGTATGTCAATTTTTCCGAATTTTCGCCAAAAATTTCATCTGAAATCAAACCTGCAAAATAGGTTTTGCTGATACTGTCAAACGGTGCACGGTCTTTGTACAAATCGCCAAGAATGTCTTTTGTGTTCAATGCCTGTGCAGTATTGGAATTAAGGTTTATATTGAGTTGCCCAAACAGTCTCTTGGTAGCATCATACAAATTGTATGTGTTGAAAATATTTATATCCATATTTATAGTAACCTTCTTAATGTTTCCGCATCGGGCAAAATATCTCGGTATTCTTCTGGAAGTTCAGATGATAAAGTATAAGTAGCCACGCCCATCGGTTTCGACATATCGCGGAAATCAATGTCAGCAATGGCTTTGGTAAAATTATTGAGCATCGAGCCTTGTTTGCTGTATAGGTCGGATTTCAGGTTGTATCTCAATTTTTCTTTACTCCAAAATTCAGTAGCACACCTTTGAATGTAGAAAAGGCGTTCTTCTGTGTTTTTTACTTTCGTAATAATTTCAGTATGGTGAGTAAAGCCAATTTGTAAAAAATATTGCCAATCTAAATCGGCAGACAGTGTCTGCCGATTTTCATCAAACAGTAATTTTGTATTGATTTCCAAATCGTCAGCCAATGGCTGATGATTTTTGCGATTTATCAGTGCAGCCGCATGATAACGACTTTGCAAAATGGCACTTTTGATTGCCTTAATGGCTTCACTATAATTGATTATTGAGTGTTGTTCCATAATTAATTTTTTTATCCTGTTACTACAAACCAAGTTATTAAATCAAAATTCTTTGCCTGAAATTTATCTTCCGTTTTTATTGAGGTATTGAAATCAGCCGATACACCGCCATTTCCTGCAAATATATTCTGAATTTCAGAATTAGCCGCAGATTCCGCTTGTGATGTTATCCAATTAGAAAGAGCCTTTACATACATTTTTACTGCTTGCTCATCGCCATCATCTATCTCTTCCGAGACAAAACGCACTTCGTCTTTATGAGTTGCCAAGGCTGCCAAAACTTCTTTTTGGTTGCTTAAAATTGATTTTCCTGTTTTGTCGATATAGACCAATTCGTATGGCTTTGCTACGCTTTTATCTTTATATTTTAACAAGGCGATTATTCCTTCATTTGGACAATTTTCACTGGTAATTTTGAAACCTGTATAAACGCCATTTGGCATTTGTTGATAGATTTTTTCCTTTTCCTTCAATTCATTCAACAAATCCTGCCGAAAGGATTCGAGGGAAAGATTGTCAAAACCAAAGGACTTTCCTGTTTCTATATCGTCAAATGAAGTTTCCATTTGCTTAAGCATTCGGTCTTTTTGTTGTTGTTCGAGTTTGTTATTTTCTGCTTTTTCTTTGAATGAATCTGAAAAATTAAGATTTACTTCCGAACCTGCAAGTGTCATTGTTGCCATTCGTTGTTCAATACGATTTTGCAAATTAAGATAAGCGTTAATATTGTCGGAAGGCCAAAAATTTATGCCAAAAATCTTTTTGTTGGGCGAGCCGAGACGGTCGATTCGTCCCATTCGCTGAATAACCCGAACAGGATTCCAATGAATGTCATAATTGACTACCATATCACAATCTTGCAAATTTTGCCCTTCGCTCAAAACATCCGTTGCAACCAAAATGTCAATCGGATTTTGTAACTTGGAGTGCGTTTCTTTTTCCTTGTCGTTTGTCTTAATCCATTTTTTCCACTCTTCAAATTTAGATTGCGGATCAAGTCCGCGATGACAAGACGATTCAAATTCTGTCCATTCTTTTTCATTGTATAGTTTAGTATAGGGAGCAAAGCGTTCTAAAATCGACTCAAAGTTTTTTGTTTCCTGTTCGTTCCAAACTTTTGAACTGCCGCCGCTTACATAAGCAAGATTTTTAAAGCCACGCCGAGATAATTCGTCAAAAAGATAAACTGCGGTGTCTCTATATACTGAAAATATCAACACTTTTTTGTTGCCGTCATTGCGGGCTTGTTTTTTAACAATTCTATCAATCAGTATTTGCAATTTCGTATCTGCACTTTCTTTAGTTTTCTCTTTTTTAATTTTATCTGCAAATACATTCAAATTTAATTTTAGTATTTGTAATTTTTCAATATCCTTTTTCAAATCTGCTTTATATTTTTCAACATTTCCTGCTTTGTCAATTTCAAAAATACTAATCGGCGATTTTTTCCCAAGTGACAATTCATCAAGTTCATTTTCAAATTCGTTTTGAGTGTCATCGTCTTCTCCAAAATCTATTTCACCATCTCCTAAATTTACATTTCTTTTATTTTTCTGATACTCGAAAAGTTTATCCAGCACATTTTGGTGATGCTTGAGAATTTTATCAACAGTCGATTGAAATGAAAACCAAGAAGATTCTAATCTTTTCATCATCAAAATATACATCATTTTCACCAAAAAATGTTGGCGTAATTTTTCATCGTGTATAACGGTTTTTTTCTCTTCATATTTAACATAATAGGCAGGTTGATAGCCCGACATCATTGGAGGAAAGTTTTCAAGAAGTTTCTCAAAAGTTTCAAAACTTCCAATTTGCCGAGGTGTTTCAAAAATATTTTCAGGTTTTTCTTTTTGGGGAAAAACTAAGTTATTTTGCAAACCTTCAATCATTTTTCGAGTTCGTGCAACAGTCAGCGAATCGGTAAGTTTGAAAAAATCGGAATGTAACCTTTGAATTAATTCCTCAATATTTGCATTTTTTTTTGCAGACCATTTATTAAACTCTGCTTGTGCTTTTGTGAACAGATAATCAAGATTTTTTATTTCTAATGTCTCGGCAAAACCGTTTTCTTTTCCCTTGACAATGAGTTTGAATTGGTTACGAATGTCGAGTAATGTATTGTTTATAGGTGTTGCTGAAAGCATCAGCACTTTGCAATCTTCATTTTTTGCCAGAACATTTTCTAAAAACTGATACCGTTTTGATTTATGATTACGCAAATTATGACTTTCATCAATAACAAAAAGTTTCGGCTTGGGATTGGTGAAAAATTTTTTGTGTGTCCCAGTCTGTTTTCCTAACAAATCTTCATTCAATGAAGTGTGCCATTCTACAAGGTAATCAAACTCGTCTTTCTCAAATTTTGAGTGATGCCGTTTTAGATATTGTTCCCAGTTATGGTTAAGTTTTTTTGGGCAGAGTAAAATCACTTCGCGTCCTTGCAGTTGATAAAACTTCATAACAGCCAAAGCCGTCCAAGTTTTTCCCAAACCAACAGCATCAGCCAAAATTGCACCGTTATGCCGTTCAAGCATTTTTATTAAACTCAATGCTCCCTTTTTCTGAAACTCATATAATGCACCATAAATTACTGTATTTTCGAGTCGTCCAATTTGTTTGTTGAATTTTGGATCGTTGTTTTCTGCAGATATATCTTGTTCAAAAAGTTCAAAAAGCACTTTATAATATAATTCCTTTGGTGAATATTCCTTAAAAATTTTACCGATTTCTTCAATTAAATATTTTTTGAAATCGATTTTTTTCTCTTTCTTTTTTCCATTTTCTACGATAACTATTGTCTTTTCTTTGTGTGCCTGCGGGAGATCCCATAAATTTTTAAACCAAATCGACAAATTTTTATATTGGTCATCATTACCTGTATCACCAATATTTAACTCTACATTATTTGTTATTTTCAGTCCCATACCTGCCTCGGTCAGGTTTGAACTGCCTGAAATATAATAATGGTGTCGCTCGTCTGCTTGGTCATTGTATAAATAAAGTTTTGCATGGCAAAAATTAGGCTCAAGTGTTTTTACTTCCACTTTGTCGAGTTTTAAGAATTCTACCGCTTCTCTGGCTACCTTACTTAACCATAAAGCCGCATCAACTTCAATATTCTCGTTCAAAAGATCAAGCGTGCGAACTTCTTTATTTTCAACATTCACAATATCACCCAAAATGAATTTATAGGCATTTATTTTGTCTTGTGTTTTCTCTGCTAAATAGGTCAAAGCCCCAACCGTAAAATAACCCGTAACCACAGACATTTGTCCCGTTTGGGTATATTTCGCAATCCATTCGTGGATTTTCAGGTTTTGATTCTCGTTATCTAAAAGCATTTTTATAAATTCCCTATATTGCTAAATTCCATTTTATATGTTCTTCTAAAAAGTCATTCCCGTTCGGTTTTAGGTTAAAAAATTTCTCCATTTTATTCACCGAAATTTTGTTTGGCACAGGCGACCAGCCTTTATCTTCCTCTTCAATAAGCGGTTGCGTTCCAACGCGTGATTTTTCCACAGATGCAAGAGCAACTGCTTTCTCTGCAATGCTTTTCCAACTTATCCATTCCGTTCCGAGTCCAAAAAATATTTCCTCGTTGCAATCGCTTTCCAAAATTGCCGCATATAATTTTGCGAGTTGCGAGGCGTGAATAAACTGAGTTCCGTCATATTTTGTCAAATGAATTTTTTCACCTTTTTTTGCGGCTTGTGCAATGTTAAAAAATCGGCGGTCGGGTTGCGTAACTCCATCGGGAAACGCACAATGCCCAAAAGTGTAACCGGGGCGAATTATATTTCGCTTCATTTCAACGCGGGGAAAATTTTCACCATAACCCTTAGAAAAACCGAGCACAAACGCCTCTCCCGATGTTTTGGTTGAACCGTATAAATCTTGAGGCAAACATACCATTTCCTCGTTTGCATTCTCCCGCATTTTGCCGAATGCCGCCGTGCTCGAAGTGTAAATAAATTTTTTGCAATTCGCTCTTGCCGCAAGTTCCAAAAGTTGCACGGTTACCGCAGTATCATTTGCAAGCATAAGTCGCGGAGTTTCTCCCCATCCGAGTGCAATATGAACGCAGGCATCGCAACCTTCCAAACCTTTGGAAATTGTCTCGGAATCCAATAACCCCGCACCTATCATTTCAACATTTTGCGTTTTTGCCAAACTCGGAATTTTATTAGGATTTCTCGCCAAAATTTTCAAAGAGTGCCCTCTCTCCAAAAATTCTCTCGCAACAAAATGCCCGATAAACCCTGTGCCGCCTGTAAGAAAAACTTTCATAATACCTCTCTTTTAACCGGACTATATTTCTCGCCACCGAACAAATGCCTGTTTCGCCACTCCAAAATCAAAGCCTCCTGCTCATCTCTCGAAAGGACAAATTTTTCGCGCCCCTGCACTCTCAAAAATGCATCCAAATTTGCAAGCAACACGCCAGCCGCAACCGAAACATTTAAACTCTCGGTTATTCCGTATTGCGGAATTATAAATTTCTCATCTGCGGCATTTAGCGTATCGGGATGATTTCCGCGAAACTCCGCACCCAAATAAAATGCGGTCGGCACAGATAAATCTAATTCGTGAATTGTCTTTGTAGCGTGTGTGCTTGCAACTGCAATTTTATAGCCTCGTTCTCTAATTCGCTCCAAACACTGTGCTCGTTTTTTATAAACAAAGGCGTTCAGCCATTTCAAAGAACCTTTCAACACCGCCTTATTCACACGGTAAGGATTATCCTCTTCTATAATATGAACTTCCTGCAAACCAAAAACTTCACTCGTGCGAATCACCGCCGAAATATTATGCGCATCGTAAAAATCTTCGAGCACAAGGCAAAAATGCTTAGTTCGCTCCGCCGCCGCCTTTGCAAATAATTCGTTGCGCCTGTCTGTTAAATCGGGAAAATTCATAATTATTTTTTCTTTACTACACTATCAAATTCTGCCAAATTATTCTTCCACTTTTCCTGCTTAAAAGGTGCGTAACCCGCAATCGGCTTTTTATTCCCCTTTGCAAATTCCGCCGCCGCCTTCTCTATATTATCTATAATTTCCTTGATTTTTCCCTTAACTACATTGTTAAAAACTCCCAAGTTCATAATGCTGTTCAACACCGCTCCCGATGGCGACACTATGGCGCGAAATTCATAACTCACGGATTTTGCATCTATCTCTTTCAAATCCAAAATTGCAGTAGCCGTTCCGTACAATCGCCACATCAAAATTTTTGTGCGACCTCTTCCGAAAAACAGATGATGCATACCTTCACCAACACCTGCACTATCCGTTAAAAGCCAATTGAAACTCCCGGACAAATTATCTCCGTTATCGCCGCTAAAATTCTTTTTATTCGGCGTGTCATAAGTAATGGTATATTTAGTTTTGCGGTAAGCATTCACCAATTGTGCTGTAAATTCCATATTGTTAAAAAGATATTGCATAGTCTCTTTTGAAACAGGCAATTTTCCGCTCAATTTATAGGTTACCCTATATTGCCTTCCCATATAGCGGGACAAATCATAAGTTCGCGCATCGGTAAAATTCAAACCCCGTCCCTGCAACTCCTTATACGGAGCACAAAATTCCGCATTATATTTTATATCGGGGTTAGGCTTTTTATCACTCGCAGTGCATTGCGGAAGGTCTAAATTCAAACATTGCTTTAAGCCCGAACACATCGCCAAATGTCCTGCGGAAGGAGGTTCGTCCGCAAAAGCAACACTGATAAAACCGGCAAGAAAAATGAAAGTAATAGATTTCACAAAAGGCATAAACTATTTTCCAAGTTCCGCAGAACGAAGTGCCGCAGCCTCAACCGCAGCCATAACAACACCTCTAAACGCCCCTTTTTCCAATTCCTGAATACCTGCAATGGTAGTTCCTGCAGGACTGCAAACATTAGCAGTCAATTCACCGGTGCCCAAACCGGATTCCTTTAACATCTTATGCGCACCGCGAATAGTGGATAAAGCCAAATTCATTGCAACATCGCGAGACAAACCCATTTTCACACCGCCCATCGCCAATGCCTCTACAAACTGAAACACAAAAGCCGGAGCACTGCCCGAAAGTCCGGTAACTGCATCCATTTGACTCTCCGAAACGCGAACCGTATTTGAACAGGTAGAAAGCAAAAATTCCACCGTCTGCAAATCCGCATCACTCACTCCATCCGAGGAAATCGCCACCGTTCCCTTACCGACCGTCAGAGCAATGTTAGGCATAGTTCGCACAAGCACCGCATTTCCGTCAAATGTCGATTGCAATTTTGAAATCGGCACGCCCGCCATAATAGAAACGATAATCGGCTTATCCTTGCTTTTGTCGGCACGCAATTCCATAACCTTATCGAGGTCACTTGCAAGCGAATTTGCAATTTTTGAAAAAATTTGAGGTTTAATGCACAAAAATACCACATCCGCTTTTAGGAATCCATCCTCTATTTCGCTAACTCTCTTTGCACCGCTTTTTGAAAGTTTTGCCGCCTGCTCATTCTCCGGCTCATAAAAAAACACCGACCCCGCAGGATACCCGCTACCCGTGAGTGCATTCAAAATCGCACCACCCATCTTCCCTGCACCGATGAAAAAAATAACCTTTCCCGACATAAGGGGGAAGGTAGTTAATTTAGAGTAGAGTGTAAAGAGAAGAGAGTAAAGTTGAAAGTGGGGGTATAGGGTGTGGGGAATAGAGTGTAAAGTTATTACTCTTTACTCTTTATTCCTCGTCACTACGCGGAAGGAAATGTAGCCGGTTCCACCTATATCTGTGCTGTATGGGTCTGTTCCGTAGCGATTTGATAATTCAAAGCCAAAGCCCTTGCGGACTTTATCATCGGCGGGCAGGCAGTTGACAGGTCCGCTCGGATTATTTGTTCCGATTGGGAAAACCGAATCATAACAGTCTCCCGTCCATTCCCAATAATTCTCATTTGGGAACAACACCATCCCGTTTCCCGCATATTCCCACTCAGCCTCCGTAGGCAACCGTATAACGCTATCGGCATAGCCCATAAGGACTGATAATTTTTTGCAGAACTCTACCGCATTAAACCAAGAAACGCCTTCCACGGGCAAGGAATCGTTCTTAACTGCTTTTGCGGGATTTTTTCCCATAACGGTTTTATATTGCCCTTGCGTAATTAAATCGGAGGAAACCATAAAAGCGTCAAGCGTTATTGCAGTTGAACCGTGAATGGAAGAAGTTGAAGGCGTTTTTTTCCAATTTATTTCCATTGAAAAAATACTACTGCTCGATTTTTCACTGCTTGAACTCGATACATCGTCACTGCTCGAAGAAACTGGCGGTCTCGGTTCGTTCCCGCAATTAGCCCCCTCACACTCAACAGTTCCGCTACCGCAAGATAAAAGGAACAATGTGAGCAGGGTTATAAAAATCACAATTGACTCTCTCCCATTAAATATTCATCAACGGCACGAGCCGCACCTCTTCCCTCGTTTATAGCCCAAACCACAAGCGATTGACCGCGCCGCATATCACCCGCGGCAAAAATCCCTTTAACATTTGTGGCATATTTTCCTTCTGCGGCTTTTGCATTGCCTCTCTGGTCTTTTTCAACGCCGAGTTGATCTATAAGTGTATGTTCGGGGCTGAGAAAACCCATAGCCAAAAGCACCAATTGCGCAGGGATAACCTTAGCGGAATTTGGAACTTCACTCGGCGATACTCTGCCGTTTGTATCTTTTTTCCATTCCACACTGTAAATTTCCACACCGCTCACATTGCCGTTTTCGTCTTTTATAATTCGTTTTGTGGAAGTTAAATATTGTCTGGGGTCTGCACCGAAAATTTCCTTAGCCTCTTCCTGTCCGTAGTCCAAAAAATACACACGGGGATATTCGGGCCAAGGATTTGATTCGGATCGGTGTTCGGGCGGTTTCGCCATAATTTCCAACTGCACCACAGATTTGCAACCGTGCCGAATTGAAGTTCCAACACAATCCGTTCCCGTGTCGCCGCCGCCGATAATTACAACATCTTTACCTGCGGCAGAAATAAATTCTCCATTGCCATCCAACAAATTTTTTGTATTTTTAGTTAAAAACTCCACCACAAAAAAAATATCTTTTGCATCACGACCTTCAACTGCCAAATCTCTCGGCTTAGTCGCTCCGCCCGCTAAAACAACCGCGTTAAATTCCTTTAATAATTTTGAGCCTTCATAGTCGGTGCCAACTTCAACACCGAATTTAAATTCAATTCCCGCCTCTTGCATAAGGTCAATTCTGCGTTGAACTATTTTTTTATCCAATTTCATATTAGGAATGCCATACATCAAAAGCCCGCCTGCACGGTCGGAGCGTTCAAATACGGTAACGCTGTGTCCGGCTTTGTTGAGTTGCACGGCGGCGGCAAGACCTGCAGGTCCCGACCCTATAACAGCAACTTTTTTTCCCGTGCGAACTGTCGGTGAATCTGGATGAATCCAACCTTCCGCAAATGCACGGTCAATTATCGCTTTTTCGTTGTTTTTTATTGTAGTGGAACTGCCGTTTGCTCCTATCACGCACGAGCCTTCACAAGGTGCTGGGCAAACTCGCCCCGTCCATTCGGGGAAATTGTTGGTTTTGTGAAGACGGGAAATTGCCTCACGCCACAAGCCCTTAAAAATTAAATCGTTCCATTCGGGAATCAAATTATTGAGCGGGCAACCTGCCGCACCGCCGTTGAGCAACATTCCGCTGTGGCAAAAAGGAACGCCGCAGTCCATACACCGCGCACCTTGCGTTTTAATTTCCTCTTCAGAAAACTGCAAATGAAATTCATCGTAATCCTTAACCCGTTCATTAACCGAACGGTCTTGCGGGAGTTTTCGATTGAACTCCATAAATCCTGTTGGCTTGCCCACTTTTTCTCCTAAAGCAATTACTAAAGTAAATGCTTACTAATAATGCGGTCGAAAGGACTTGAACCTTCATTCCCTTGCAGGAACCAGCACCTCAAGCTGGCGTGTCTACCAATTCCACCACGACCGCTACTAAACAACTCCCCCCTCGCTAAGTCCCGCCTTATCAGCGGGACTTATGCCTCCCCCCGTTTCTACCGCCCTCAGGGCTAACGGGGGAATAAACAACTCCCCCCTCGCTAAGTCCCGCTTTACCAGCGGGACTTATGCCTCCCCCCATTTCTACCGCCCTCAGGGCTAACGGGGGAATAAACAACCCCCCCTCGCTCCTTACTCTCATCACACGGGCGACCAATGGTCACCCCTACATACCGCCTCCCCTCGCTTTTCTCGCCCTCAGGGCACGCGGGGAAACATACACAGAACTAAACGATACAAATATAGCAATTATTTTGCATTTTGTCTACCTAAACTTAAAAATTTATCAACCAATCCATTAAAAGTTTCGCCATTTATGCAAGAGTTTGCTTCATTTTGATAAAAATCATTTTTAGAAGCAATCGTAAAAATACCGAACAATGAGGAGAGCGGTTCCATAGATGCAGCATCCTCATATAATTTTTTGCCCTTTTGCATATAACTATACGCTTCTAAAAATAAATGCCCCAACTCGTGCGACAAGCATATTCTCACTTCATCTTCGGAAAGAGATTTGTTGTAATAAATATCAAAACATCTACCTTTCCTGTAATGCCCTTGAGTATTATCTCCAAATGGTAAATCGACTGCGTAACATTTTATGGTGAATAACGAGTTACCTGTTTTTTCTTGCAAATACGATTCCAATGAACGGATTATATGTGCCAAATGCTGCCTTCTTATTCTTTCAGTAATAACTTCGGAATAAAGATTAAACAACTTTTTACAAGAAGCACTCGACAAACTGAAACTGTCTTTTGTCTTAAACTTTTTGGCTAATTTTTCCAATTTGGAATTGTCTATTTTAAACTCGTCTGGCATTGAATCAAAATCCTAATTTGTCAAAAAGTTCATTTACTCTCCATTTTTGCAACAAAAATATTTTCAGAGTAAAGCAATATTCCTGTTCCCAATTAGTGGGATTGCCGTAAGTTCTAAACACTTTCGGGTTACCCATGCATTTCAATAACTCTTTGTTTTTTTTCTTCGGTTCCGAAATTTTAAATTCACCAAATACAGATTCAACTTGTTCCTCTGTTTTGCAAACATTTAGTTTTTCAGAAATTGCCATATCAATTCTCCAACGGAGGCACTTCACCAATTGGTGCGGACTCAAATCCTCCGTCTCCTGCGGGTTCAAATCCGCCGTCCAAAATTGCACCCTGACCCGTGCTCAACGCCTCTTTTTGCAAAGCCGAGCCTTGCACCGTGGCATATTGGCGAGTAGCCATAACACTTAGAGTCAGCACAACCGCAAACAAAATCAGAGCGACCCAACGAGTGAGTTTCTGAATAAAGGTTGCGGCACCTGCGGTTGAAAACGCCGATTGTGCAGTCATTCCGCCAAGACCTGCCAAACCGCCCATCTTGTCGTTCTGCACAAGAACGAGCAATATTAACAACAAACACAAAGCGACATGCGCAACTATCAAAATCCAAAAAATAGCACTCATTATTTACCTAACTCCGCAAACTTTTTTACCTAACTCCTTCTACTTATCACTTATCATTGCACGCATTGGATTATCGGGTTAAGCCCGATAATGACAAGCCGCAATCAACCAAGTTTTTCTGCAGCACTAAATATAGAAAAAAATTGGTCGGATTTCAAGGCTGCACCGCCAATTAGTCCCCCGTCTATGTCTTTTTGTGCCAAAAGACCTGCCGCGTTATCGGGTTTCATACTTCCGCCGTATTGAATTTGCACGCTTTCGGCAACTTCTGCACCGTAAATGCGGGAGACAACCGAGCGAACAAATTTTTGAGTGTCTTGTGCTTGTGCGTCTGTTGCGACAACACCTGTCCCAATCGCCCAAACCGGCTCATAAGCGATAACCGTTTTTAAGGCATCTTCTTTTGAAACATCTTTATATGCACCCTCAACTTGCGCAGATAAAACACTCTCCAATTTTCCGCCGTTCCTCTCTTCCAAGGTTTCGCCAACGCAAATTATGGGTTTTAAGCCTGCGGAAAGCGTTTTTTTAACCTTCAAATTCACGGTTTCGTCTGTCTCGTGAAAGAACTGCCTCTGCTCGGAATGACCGATAATTATGTATTCCGCACCGATTTCCTTTGCCATATCAACCGAAACTTTGCCGGTAAATGCACCTTGGTCTTTCCAGTGAATATCTTGAAGGGCGAGTTTAACATTGCTGCCCTTAATCACATCTGCAACCTTTGCGGCGGCTAAATATGTGGGTGCAATAACCACTTCCGTATTCTTGATTTCTTTTGCTTTGGAAACGATTTCCCCTGCCAGAACAACGCTCTCGCTAACGGTTTTATTCATTTTCCAATTTCCCGCTATAATGTATTTGCGGCTCATATTCTGCTCTCCTTTTATTGATTGTCCCTGTTCATAATAACGCTTTCATCTCTCTTGTTTCGCTAATATCCTGATTCTCAACATGCATCAAATCATCAACGACCTTTCTCAAATTTGCACTCAAATCGTTCAAGTTTTTCATAGAGACCTTAGCCTCGGAAATGGTATGAGCAATAGCCTCGTGAGCCTCTTCAACCCTTTTGGATTTATCCGAGAAATCGCCCATTCTGTCGCTTACCGTTCTCGCATTATCGTTCATATTATCGGTTGCATTTACAATTTCTTCTAAATTGTGATAAGCCTCGTTAATATCACTGCTTACGAATTTGATACTCGAATTTATGTATTGCGAACTGGAATTTATCTCGCTGATTCTCGATGCCACGCTTTCAATTGAAGTGTCCAAATCGTGCGCCTCGCCTGAAATTTCCTTTGAAAGATTTCTGCGCTCCTCAACCACCAACTGCAAAGCGATAACTTGGTTATCTTGGAAATTCGGCAGTTGCGTTTGAATATCTATCATTTTGTTATACAATTCCTCAATAAACTGAGAAACTGAGTCGCCAACCTTTTTGAGTTCCGCTCTGCTCTCCGGAGAGTATTTAGCAATATCATTGTGCAAACGACTTATGTTCTGTGAAAACGAGATTCGCAAATCGGCGGTTAAACTTGTAACTTCCGTTAATCTGTCGGCTAAATCAAAGATGAAATCACTGATACCGTTAATTTTGGACAATTCTTCGGCAGATGCGAGTCCCAAGTCATTTACCGCCTGAACAACGCTAATTGCGGAACTCTGCACGGATTTTGATTTATCGTTTAATTCACGCATTGCATCGCTCATCTGCGACATAGATGATTTTATATCGGAAGAACTTTCTGCGATTCGAGAGGTTAATTTTTTTAAACCGTCGAGATTTGCGTTAATTTCTTCAATACCCGTGGCGATAGATTCAACATTATCAACTACATCTTTTGAATAAATTCTCATTTCGCTTGTGCGCTGACCAACTAATTTGGCGTCATAATCAACAATGTCGAGCATATCTGCACAAGCACCCGATAAATCGCTTACCCTATCGGCATTAACATGCACTTCTTCCATAGACTTACCGACATTATGCACCACCGAATTTATATCTACTGCGAGTTTCTGCAATTCTTCCTGTGAATTTTCGGTGAGTTTAAAATCCTCAAACCTAAGACCTTCACTTGCCAACTTGTGGAGATAGTTAGAGAGTGCTTTTAACGGAACGGTAAATGCGTTCATTTGGCGGAACACGAGGAATAAACCCGCCAAAAAAGAGAGCAGCATTATGCCGAACAGATTTTGCATAAGGTAAAGTCTGCCTGCACCGAATTTGAGGGAAAAACTCTTGGATTTCTCTTGCGTTTCGGTTGAAAAAAGTCCCGTTGCAATAACCCAATCCCAATCGCGAATGAAAATTCCCCTTGCGGTTCTATTTACCGGTGCACAGTCCAAACACAATTTGGAATATTTGAAGTTTGTGCTCGACGAATCTCCCGCAAATGCTTTGTCCCTAATATCTTTCACAAATTTTTTCCCTTCCGCATCCTCAATTCCGAGAATATTTTTATTTTGCGGAATAAGTTTTCCCAAAGAATCGTGGAAAAGCAGGGCATTGCCGCCCCTCGCCTCGAAAACAAAATAATAACCGTCATCTTTTTCGATTGAATTCCAACGAATATTTTTGAGAAAATTAAGAACTCTTACCTTGTAGATTTCCGCACTGTCGGGATTTGCATTTGCAAGAGATACATATTGACTAGTGATGCTTTCGGCTATACCGAGCCAAGAATCTACGAGTGCATTTTCGTTTTGTTTTAATAAAGCATCGTATTCCAATACGGAATTTTCGTTAGAGGAATTCACAATAGTATAGATTAGCAAGCCGTTCACAATAGAACACGATAGCAATATTGCCAACATAGAGAGCATTATTCGCTGAGCAAAAGTCATTGGTAGGGGAGAATGTAGAAAATGGGGTGGTGCAGGAGTTGAAAGTGAAAAGAGTAAAGTTGAAAGATAGACCGTTTGCTATCTTTGGGTTTATGCAGCACACACCGCGTTTACAATTGTCATTCATAAAAAGAGTTCTCGATAAACTTTACCCGTATCCCGCAGTTCCGCTCAATTATACAACGCCTTTTTCCTTTTTGGTTGCAGTGGTGCTTTCCGCGCAATGCAAGGATTCGGTGGTGAATAAGGTGACACCCGACCTTATGGTGGCGGCTCCCGCACCTTTTGCAATGGCATCTCTTTCGGTATCAAAAATTTATAGTCTTATCAAGTTGTGCGGTCTTGCAAATAGTAAAAGTAAATATTTGCAAGAAATGTCAAAAATTATAGTGGAAAAGCACGGAGGAGAAGTTCCCGCATCATTTGAGGAATTGGAGGCGCTGCCGGGCGTTGGGCACAAAACCGCAAGCGTGGTGATGTCGCATATTTTCGGCGTTCCCGCATTCCCCGTAGATACGCATATTCACCGTTTAGCACACAGATGGGGGTTTAGCGACGGTTCTTCTGTTTTGCAAACCGAGATTGACTTAAAAAAAATTTTCCCCAAAAAAGAATGGTTAAAACGGCATTTGCAGATTATATATTACGGTCGGGAATACTGCCCTGCAAGGGGTCATAAAATGGAGAAGTGCAAAATATGTTCACACCTTCACTCGGAAAACTAACTTCCATTAAAAGCGATGACTTTGTTATTGCGGTTTGCAGGGACAGAGTTGCGGTAGATATAAAAACGGAAAATAATGCGGAAAATAAAAATCCCGCTTTTGATATTGGGAATTATAATGGTAAAAGAGTGGTTGCACTGAGTTTATCTCAATTGAACGGCGGGCAACATCTGCGCGAGATTTTGGCAGGTGAAAGTGCGGAACTCGCTCATATTTGTTCTTTGGCATCGCATTTGGTTTGGTGGAGGTCGGTTTATAAGTTTTGCCCCACTTGTAAAACCGTGTTAAAAGAGAGTGAAACCGAGCGAAGTTTGATTTGCGAGAGTTGCGGGCAGAGTTTTTACCCCGTTATTGCACCTGCGATTATTGTGTCTGTTGTGAAGGATAAAAAGATTTTACTTGCTCATAATGCAAAATTTCCTGAGGGTAGGTATTCGCTTGTTGCAGGTTTTGTTGAGGCAGCGGAGAATTTGGAGAACGCGGTTCGGCGCGAAGTTTTGGAGGAAGTCGGGATTCGCATTAAAAATTTGCGTTATTTGGAAAGCGAAAATTGGAGTTTCCCTAATTCGCTTATGACCGCATTTACCGCCGAATGGGAAAGCGGCGAAATCACTCCCGATGGCGTAGAAATCACTTCTGCAAATTGGTTTTCTCCCGCAGAACCGCTACCGGATTTACCGCCCAAAGGCTCAGTTGCAAGAAGAGTGATAGAACGGTTTTTGGATTAACTATTGGTAACTTCTAAAAATTCAATTTTTTGAAATTTTAGAAGTTACCAAGCAACATTGGCGAAAGTAAAATGCTCAAATTTCGTTATTTTGCCGCCATTATTCATACAGTTTATCTCAATTTTTTTACAAGTGGGCGGCTATACTTATTCGCCGTTGTTCTAAAAATTGCAAGTGCCAAAGATGATATTTTAGCAATTTTTAGAAGTTCCCTATTGACAAGCCGCAATATCATACTCGTGGTTGGCTCATTTCTTTAGCAAACGGCGCAATTCGGCGATTTCTTTGGCTTGCTCTGCAAGGGTTTTGTCTTTTTCGGCAATCACTATATCAAGTTTTTGTCTGGCACGAGCCTCACCTCGAGCCTCGCCTGCCAACTCACCCTCCGCCCTGCTTTCCGATAATTCCATAGCCCTAAATATGATACCCTCATGAACTTTATCGTAGGCTGCCCGTTCCTCTTCGGTGTAGGCGTATTCTCGGCATAAATCCAATGCTTTCGAGATAATTTTATTCTCTTTTAACGATTGGGAAATCTTTTCTTCTTTGGTTTGCTCGCCAATTTCCTTTAAAAATTCTATCCACAAATCCTTCATTTTTTGATGCCCGTTCAAAGGAGGTTCAAACAATGGAAGTTCTATTAGAGTTATGTCTATGCCGTTTATTTTCTCTTCCGAATGCGTTTCTTCTGTCATTCGGTAGCGGTGGTAATAGTGAGTGTGGCTTTTGTTCATCACATCGTTTAGTATTGCAAGACCATAATTTGGGGTGTAGGGTGTAGGGTGTGGGGTGTGGTCGTTTTCCCCAGACCCTATACCCCATTCCCTATACCCAAAAATTTGCTTCGGTAATAATTCTTTTTTCCAATACATCTGCATTTCTACTATAAAATGCCGTCCTTTCTCGTCAAAGCATTTGACATCTACAAAGGAATCCTTGCTCATAGGGTTTTCGGGGAGTATTTCGGCAGGTTCGTATTCTAAATCTATAATTTCGCAATCGTCCGGGAGCGGGAGGAGTGAGTTCAAAAAACTCATCATTAAATCTTTGTGCTCCACAAAGATTTTTTTGAAGGGGACATCGTTTTTTGGGTCTAAGTAGGTGGGCATTGGGGCTAATTTAGAAAAAAATCCAAAAATATTTGTCAAGAGAAAAAATAATTTGACACTACACCTTGACAAAGTCCAAAAATATTTCTAAATTCCTATTAAATCACTTGGAACAATAAGGTTTTGAGTGAAAACTTAGGAGAGAATATGAACAAGACCCTGAAAATCAACAGCGCACTTGCATTTGCAAGCGTTGCGGCACTCGCGTTTGGTACCGCTTTTGCACAAGACCCCACTGTAAAAACTGTTACTCCTTACGGCTTCGCTCGCTTTAATGCGGCTTGGAGCGATGGAATTGGCGGTGATGCTCCAAACGGCACAACAAGTGCGGCAGCAAAAGCCGAAAAAGGTGAATATCGCTTTGGCGTTGGCGCAACTCAGTCAAGACTCGGTTTCAACTTTGCAGGACCATCTTTTGAAGGCGGTGCACTTTTGAGCGGAAAAATTGAAGGTGATTTTGCTCCCGGAACTTTACGCCTCAGACAAGGTTTTGCAAATTTGTCATTTCCTAATGTCGGCTTAAACATTTTGGTCGGTCAAACTTGGGATCTGTTCGCACCAAACGATCCGAATGTCGTCAATTTCGGCTCTCTTAACACAGAAGGCGATTTGGCAGGCAACAGAAAAACTCAAATTCGCTTAACTCAAAAGTTGGGAAGTTCAGCAGACATTGCAGTCGCTGCAGTTTCCAAAAAAACAAATTCTGACAATAGCGGAGATTACCCCGGTGTTCAAGCCAGAATCGGCATTAACGCACCCGTGAAATTCGGCGTTTCAGGTCATTACTCCACGGGAAACACAGCCTCCGCCGACGAAGATCATTCACTAGACCTTCCTGCTACTTGGGGCGTTGCGGCAGATTTATCCGCTGCTGTAAGCATAATCAGTTTAACCGGTGAATTTTTCTACGGTCAAAATTTGAGTGCAGTTGCAGGTCTTGGGAAAACTCACAAAGAAGACGGCGAGGATAAAGGCACAAATTCACTCGGCGGTTTCGGAAATATTGGAATCCAGGCAACCGACAAACTCTCCTTCAATTTGGGCGCAGGCATTGAATATGCAGGCGACAATCCGGAGAATGAATTGCAGACCAACGGTGCAGGCTATGCGAATTTGCAATACAAACTCGCCCCAAGTGCAACCGTTGCTTTGGAATACTTCCGTCAGCAGAGCGAATATGTAGGCGGAGCAAAGGGCAACTTCAACCGTGTTGAAACCTCTTTAACTTATGCATTTTAACCCAAACAGAAAAGCACAGGAATCAACCAACAGGAGCACACTATGAAGACAATCTCAACAATAGCCTCACTCGTTCGCAACACTTTATCAGTGTCGCTTAACCTCTCTCCATTCAAAACGCCCGCAGGGCTAATGGAGAGAAAGCTATTCTCGTTAGCCGCGGTCGCCGCCCTATTCCTCTCCGCAAGCGTTTTTGCCGCACCGGATCCACAAAAACCGTCCGTAAAATTCGGATTTAGTCCCGGACCATACGAAGACTTATGGGAAAAAGCCATAAAGCCGGCTTTTGAAAAGAAGGGCTACAAAACCGAAAAAGTCGTATTTCAGGATTGGGTTCAACCGAACAAAGCCCTCTCGAACGGCGATATAGATGTGAACATTTTTCAGCATGTCATCTATCTGCGCAAGTTCATAGAAGACAACGGATTGAAACCGCTTGATGAAATCATCAAAATTCCCACTGCAGGTCTCGGTGCATACTCAAACACTGCAAAATCCGTAAAGGATTTGAAAAAAGGGGACAAGGTGACTCTCGCGTTAGACCCGACAAATTTGGCTCGTTCGCTCCGTTTCTTGGCTGCAATAAAGTGGATAACTCTCAAAAAAGAGAGCGACCCCACCAAAGCAACATTAAATGACATCGGCGAAAACCCATTCGGGCTTTTGGAAACCGCGAAGATTCGCATCTGCCTCTATAGCATCTTTGAACTCCTTGCTTTCAACAACTTCTTTGAGGTCTTTCACCCATTGATTGTTGATGTCGGCAACGCGAACTGCAACTATGTTTTTAATATCTTCGGTTAAAGTTTCGAGCACGATTGCACCCGAAAGTTTGAGACCTGCGGAAATTGCATAGTTACCCGGAATTATAGATACAACTGCACTG
>BNUP01000025.1 GCA_025997455.1 Fibrobacterales bacterium
CATTCTTTTTTTTATATGAAAATAGTTCTCCATCATGATTGATAACTTCTATGCCGCTATACAGACCAAATGCATATTTTCCCTGTTTGTTTATCGCTCCCCAATTTTCGCCAACACGAACTATCGCAAAAAATAAATAAGTTAAAATTGCAAATAGAAATCAACACTTCTTCCATTTACTTAAAAGTGCAAGGTAATGATTATTTAAGCGAAAATTTACCCGACTTATTGCAAGAAAAAGGTTGCAACTGCACAATAGTCAAAACACCAAGCGAAGTTGACTATACTGTAACAATCACTGCTAAATTCAAAACTTGCGGCGAACCGACAAAATACAAAGAGGTTTATTGCTATGCAAGCGCAAGTGCGGTAATCAATAATTCCAAAGTTCAAAAACCAGTAAATGTGAACATTCCTGAGGCAAAAGGCGGATGGACAAACGGCAATAAAGAAAAAGCCACAGAAGAGGCGTTTAAGGAATTAACGAATTCTTTGGCAGAAAAAATTTCACAAACCATAAACCAATGAGGCTTAAAATGACCATCAAAAAAAATCTAATCTTGCTAATCGCTTTATGCGGCGTGGCATTTGCACAAGGCAAACAAAAAATTGCTATTTATGTGGCAGGCAACGAATTAAATGATACTCAAAAAAGAACGCTTGAATCTAATATGCTGAGTCTTTTTTTGCAAAGCGGACGATATATGGCAGTTGAACGCAATGCTGCTTTTTTAAACAGCATTGCACAAGAAAGAAACAAGCAGAGAGATGGATCGGTTGATTTTGACCAAGTGATTAGTCTTCTGGGCAAGGAATATGGTATTCAGGTTGTGTGCGTTGTGGATTATGTGCGTGCATTTGATATTCACAGTTTTTCTGCCCGATTGATAGATCTGGAAAGTGCAAAAATTATCGGTTTTGGCGAAACAGAATTGGAAAACGAAGGTGAGATAGGAGAAGCGGCAGATCTAGTTTTTGAACAAATGAACTATCCTGCCAATACCGGAAAATCCAAAATAACTGTATATGTCGCGAGCAAAGAAATACAAAATTCATCTAAGAGATTGATTGGCACAAAAATTTTAGCGGCATTGATTCATAGTGGTAGATATACGGCGATTGAAAGGGGCGATGCTTTTTTAAGCAATATAGTGAAAGAACGAGAAAAACAAAGAAATGGATCAGTGGACGAAAAACAAGTTCTTAGTCGCTTAGGGAAGGAAGCAGGAGTCCAGAATGTGCTGGTAGCGGATTATACGAACGCCTTCAATTCGCATAACCTTTCTGCCCGTTTAATCAATTTAGAAAGTGCCGAAATAATGGTATCTTCCAATGTGAAAATGAATTTTTTGAATGAAATAGGGAGTGCTTCCGATAATATTGTTGAAAAAATTATAGAAAAACAATTTGCTAAAGAACTTGCAAAAGAGAGAGCAGAGCAGGCACGGATAGATTCTTTGAATCAAGTGTATTGGGATAGACAACAGGCAGAATCTCTTGCAGAGAAGAGACAGCAGGATTCTTTGTACCAAGTGGAGCAGGCAAAATTGTATGCTAAATATCAGGCGGAGAGAGAACGGCGAGGATGTCCGGTTGCTGAAATTGATATAATAAGTGCAGTAAGTTGGTGGGGCGAGGTTACAATAAACAGATGTTCTAATTCCAATATTACAGAAAATGAGGTGCTTACCGTCCTAGATAAATACAAAAAAAATATAGGAAAAATAAGAGTCAAAAAAGTAGGCGAGCAAACCGCTATTGCAGAAAGAGTCCGTGGAGATGTTTTTGTGAATTCATTTGTTGGAGGAACAGCAAAACCATTCGGAGCGAGTTCCGTTTATTTTGCTGCCTATTTACCAACAGTCAAAAGTACTTATGCCTACGAAGGTAAGGAACTTACAAGACAAGGATTAAATATTCTGTTCGGTCTCGAATTATTATTGCCGCTGAATAAAAATCTACTTGGCACAGGTCTTTTTATAGGTGGGGGAGCACTCGGCAAAATCAGCGACATTAGAGAATTTATTGTTGGTGCCGAGGTAAAAGGAATGTTTTGGCTTTGGGAGGAACGAATTGCAATTCCTATTTCCTTTGGTATTGCAGGACGAAGGCAGTCAATGGAGATTGAGAATAAACTTGTCGCAGAATTTATTGACGAACCAGCATTTTTGCAAGAGGAGACAAGTTATTTGAATGAAAATCGAAATATAAGTCGATGGAATTTCGATATTATGCCATCCATAGATTTACAATTTTTTATGGGTGATAAATTTTCTCTGTATGCAGGGTATATGTATCGAATAACTCCTTACAACAGTTGGGGATTTAATTATAAAATTTCAGGCAAATACTATGAAGGAGTGAGTAGTGACAGTTACGAAATACCCGATAAATATAACCCATTGAAGGATTCAAAAGAAACTATTTTTGGTGCAATTCCCGGAACACTTAGAGCGGGGATAAAAATTCATGCTTGGGATTAAGGAATGGGTATGACTATGAAAAAAACAACTATCATATTCGCAATCATCCTGTTCTTGGGCTCGATTGCAAATGCTGAACTCGTGGAGATTATAAATCCAATTTGGCAAGCGAGTGATAGTTTGGCAAAGCGTGGTCTAACGATAGGATTTGGTTCTTATGATTCCCCTGACGAAATTGAAGCCATTTATTTTGCAAAACAAGATGCCCTTGCAAATGCGATGGCATCAATACAAACTGAGATAAATTATTCTGAGATAAAAGATACTACAGGCAAAACAAAAAATCAAACTCTTGTAGGAAAAACTAATATGTTTGGCATTTCTAGAGAATTGTTTATTGAAACAACATTTGATGATGCAACTAAGTCATCGCATAATTATGCTAAACGCACTACTAAAATCGTAAACGAACCCGAATGGTTTGGTGCTATGGCAGCGGCTGTGATATACCGCATACAATCAACAAAAAATGACAAGGGAATTTACCATGTCAGTTTGGTGGTAGTTTTTGATAAACCAACTTTTAATGCGGTATGGCAAAAATTTTGCAAAGGCGTAGAAGAAACCGAAGGCGTAGAAGAAACAAGACAATATGATGATTTTTGACGGTTTTATGGATAAATCTGAGGTATGGGGTGCATAACCCCATTTTTAAAGTGCACCTGAAATTGCAACTATGCTTGAGCAATACGAGGCGGACTATCACACGGGAATGGACATAGAAAGCATATCCAAGGAACTCAGGTATTACACCAACGGCTATCCGTTTTTAGTATCCAAGTTATGCCTTATTATCCACGAAGATTTAGAAAAAGATTGGACTGTGAGAGGAGTTCAAAATGCGGTAAAGGCGTTGGTATATAGCACAAACACGCTCTTTGACGACCTCTCCAAAAATCTGCAAAGTTATCCCGAACTAAAACAGATGATGTATGATATTATTATTGACGGCAAAGTGTTCAATTATAATTCAATGAACACTATAATAGAACTTGGACTTACATTTGGATTTTTAGTGAGAAAAGGAAATATTGTAACCGTTGGCAATAAAATTTTTGAAACCATACTCTACAACCATTTTATTTAAATTGAGCAAATCAAGGGCATTCTCCCCGAAGATATTTCCAGCGGCGTGGTGGAGGACGGCAAACTCAATATGCGTTTGTGCCTTGAGAAATTTGCACAGCATTATTACGAACTTTACAGTAGTCAAAATGAGAAGTTTTTAGAACGGGAATGCCGCTTGCTGTTTTTGACTTATCTAAAGCCCTTTTTAAACGGCAAAGGCTTTGCGGTTGTTGAGAGCGAAACACGCAACAGTGAACGCACCGATGTTTTGGTTTTGTTCGGCAATACGCAATTTATTGTGGAGTTAAAAATTTGGCGAGGCGATAATGCACACGAAAAAGCATACAGACAACTTGCGGAATATTTGGAGAGCAAGGGAGAGCAAACGGGGTATTTGCTGACATTCGATTTCCGCAAGAATAGAGAGGAATTCTTTTCTGCGGCGTGGGTGGATTACGAGAGCAAGCGAATTTTTGATGTAGTGGCAGTGTGATAACTTCTATTGGGAATTACCTATTGTCTATGGAAAACTACACATCGCAGGCGGGAAGAAGAAAGATTTTAGGAAACCTCTAAAAACTCCCTTTGTAACACAATTCCACAGATTTGAGTTTTTAGAGACGACGGCGATCCTGCGAGCATTCGCCGCAGGATGACATTATCACCATAAAAAACGCAGTTCGCCCATGTCGCTTGGTAACCTCTACCAACCTCTTAGGAGGTTAATAGAGGTTACCTGTATTTATACGGCGAATGATTTATAGAAATTTCCATTCGCCAACTCTTAACTCTCCGAGTTCATATTCGCCGATTTTACTTCTGTGCAATGCAACCACTCTGTTACCGACGGCTGCAAACATTCTTTTCACTTGGTGATACATTCCGCTTTTTATGACTATTTCAACTTGCATTGAATCTTCAATCACTTTGCAGGACAAGGCAACTGCTGATTTTTTTTCACCCTTTAATTCAATGCCTGCGAGAAGTTTTTTTTGCATTTCTTCGGTGAGCGGCTCGGCGAGTGTGGCTATATATGTTTTGGCAAAGCCTTTTTTAGGGTGTTCTATTCTGTGTATAAATTCACCGTCGTTTGAGAGTAATAACAAACCCGTGGTGTCAAAATCGAGGCGACCCGCACATTGCAAGCCGTCTTTTATGAGTTCCTGCGGAAAGAGCGAGAATAGCGACTCGTGGCTCGTTGGCGAATGACTGCATTCGACTCCGCTCGGTTTGTTGAGAATAATATAAACCTTGTTTTTTGGTTTCACAAATTGGAAAATAAAAAATACAAGGGGAACCGCCGAGTTTTCCACATCCCACACCCCACACCCAATACCCCCACTTTCAACTTTACTCTTTCAACTCTTGCACCGCCGCGTGCAAACTTTCTACCTTCCCCCAAGAGGCGTGGCTATGAAAGAGATTTCGGAAAGGGTAAAAAACATTCAAGGGTCTGTGACGGTTGAAATTGATTTGCTGGCAAAAAAACTCTCTATGCAAGGTAGGTCTATTTGGAGTTTTGGAGTTGGCGAACCGAATTTTGATACTCCGCTGCATATTCGTGAGGCGGCGATTCAGTCGATTAACAAGGGTTTAACGAGATATACAGCACCGGACGGAATGCTCCCGTTCAAAGAGGCGGTGTGCGGAAAGTTGTTGCACGAAAATTCTCTGCGATATAAAGCCGAACAGGTGATTGCAACTTCGGGAGCAAAGCACGCAATTTTTAATGCGATTTCCGTGCTTGTAAATGAGGGCGATGAGGTACTGATTCCCTCGCCTTATTGGGTGACTTACCCTGAACTCGTGCGATATTGCGGAGCTAAGCCGATTTTTTTGGAGTGTTCGTCCGAGAATAAATTTCGATTGAAGGCGGAGCAGATTAGAGCGGCAATTACGCCAAAGACAAAGGCGCTGATTTTGAACAGTCCCTGCAATCCTACGGGGGTTGTGTATAGTTCTCAAGAGTTGGCGGAGTTTGCACAGGTAATTGTTGAAAATGATTTGTATTGTATCTCCGATGAGATTTATGAGCATATTATATACGATGGCGTGAGCGGGGCACCCTCCATTGCGGCGGCAAGCGGTATGCAGGAGAGAACTCTTTTGGTGAATGGGTTTTCTAAGGCGTATTGTATGACGGGGTGGCGTATAGGGTATGTTGTCGCACCCGATGAAGTTGCAAAGAACATCGCAAAAATGCAGGGACAAACCACACATCATCCTTCTAATGTTTCGCAATACGGAGCAATTGCCGCATTGAACGGGAGATTCGATTCTGTTATCACAATGCGAAAGGAATTTTTTGAGAGAATGAACAGGATGTTTGAGGTTCTGAATAGTATTGAAGGCGTTTCTGTTTCTAAACCCAACGGAGCATTTTATCTGTTTGCAGATGTGAGTGCGGCGTATGGTAAAACTTCTGCAGGCGGATCGGTTATTAACAACTCGATTGATTTTTGTCGTGCGTTGCTCGATGAACAGGGCGTTGTGATTGTGCCGGGTGCGGCGTTTGGGCTTGATTCTTGCGTGAGATTTTCTTTTACCGCATCGCTCCCCACTATTAGTATTGCAATGCCTAAGGTGAAGGAATTTTTTAAGGGATTGTCTTAAGGAAACCTCTAAAAACTCCCTTGAATCATAAATTCGTAAATCTGGAGTTTTTAGAGGCGACGGCGAACTACTCAAATTTGCATAAAAAACTATAGTTCGCCCATGTCGCTTGGTAACCTCTACCAACCTCTTAGGAGGTTAATAGAGGTTACCTTAAGGAAACCTCTAAAAACTCCCCTGAATCATAAATTCGTAAATCTGGAGTTTTTAGAGGCGACGGCGAATCGTCATTCGACAAGCACTTTCGTAGTTCGCCCTTGTCTCTTAGAGAACCTCTACCAACCACTTGCGAGATTAATAGATGTTCTCTTAATAAGCCGCAAATTTTATATCTTACCCGAAATGGAAACTTTTCCCAGACCTTTTAACGATGATTACGAGTTGCTCGGACTGCTCGGTAAGGGCGGTATGGGGAGTAAGGTTTACAAGGCTCTGCAGGTGAAGTTGAATAGGGTTGTTGCATTGAAAGTGCTCGATGTGAATACTGCGGACGAAGAGTCCGGGAAACGATTTGAAAGCGAAGCACAAGCGATGAAGGAATTTAGTCATTCTAATTTGGTGACAATTTTTGATTACGGACACCACGAAGAATACGATAAAAAACAGGTTTATTTGGCGATGACTTTTGTGGATGGCAAACCGCTTTCGGAATTATTGAAGGAGAGGGGAAAGTTGTCGTTGAAAGAGGTGAAGTCTATTGCGTGGCAGGTGGCGAGCGGGCTTAGATATTCGCACGAACGCGGAGTTATTCACAGGGATATTAAACCCTCTAACATTATGGTGAAAAGCGACGGCAGTGTGTTTGTTATAGATTTCGGGATTTCGCTTTCATTGGATTCGCAACGGCATACTCAAGCCGGAATGACTATGGGAACGCCGGAATATATGTCGCCGGAGCAGTGTCAAAATAAAAATATTACCAACAAAAGCGATATTTATAGTTTGGGTATTGTGATTTATGAAATGCTTTCGGGAGACCCTCCTTTTAGCGGAGGTGCTTCTCTTGCGATTTTGAATAAGCATTTGAAGGAAAAACCCGCTCCCCTTCACGAGAAAAATCCGAGTGTTTTACCATCGCTTGAAAAGATTGTCGATAAGTGCTTGGAGAAAAAGCCCGATGACAGATATAACAGTTTCGCTGAATTTATAAATGATATTAGAGATTTTGACACGGATGTTGCATCGGGGAGAACGGCGAGGCTGAATATGATTATTTCGCGACTGACTTTGCCCGAAAAGGCGGCTTTCGGTATTTTGTGTGCGTTGCCCGTGCTTTTGATTTTGGTTATTTTATTGTTGGTGGCAAAGAGCGTGCCCGAACCGCCAAAGTCGGTGGTGCTGTTGAAGGCGGCGGCAGTGAGCGGAGTTGCGGGCGGGAGCGGTTCAACTGCGGGGAGTGACAGCATTGGAGTGCGGCTTTTTGACGGAGATTTGGCTACTGCTTGGAGAGTGAAAAAAGAAATTGCATTGAAAGCGAACGGGGGCGTTTTTTTGAGCGTGAAATTTGCAAAACCTACTTTGATTACGAATTTGGGTATTGCAATCGGTGACCAGAGTGATTGGGATAATTTCAGCAAGTTCAGCAAACCTAAGGAAGTTTGGGTGCGGTATGTCAGTCCAAGCGCAAAAGGCGGAGTTGTGAATGAACAGTCGTCTCGAGTGAAAATTATTCTTGACGATAGGTTTGGAGTGCAGTATCCTTCTTGGAATCCCGTGGAGGTTACCGATTTGATGTTTGAGTTGAAGAGTATGCAGAATGACAGGGTGAGTGAGGATTTGGCGATTTCGGAACTGAGGTTGTTAGGAATGGAGATGTGAGATGGAAAATTTGATTCTTGAGTTAAAAAACGGAATGCCGCTCAGATACGGCGAAAACGCTCACCAAAAGGCGGTGTTTTACAAAGACCCCTCTTGCGATGAGGCATCGCTTGCTACGGCAGAGCAACTGCACGGGAAGGAACTTTCATTCAATAACATTGTGGATGCAGATGCCGCACTTGAAATGATTAGAGAGTTTGCGGACACAAATACGGTAGCGATAATAAAGCACCTGAACCCTTGCGGGCTTGCAACGGGAGCAACTTTGGCGGAGGCTTTTTCTGCCGCTTGGGAAGGCGACCCGGTGAGTGCATTCGGTTCGGTGATTGCGGTCAGCAAAAAGGTTGATTTGGCAACGGCAACTCTGTTGAAGGGACGATTTGTTGAAATTCTGCTCGCACCTGATTTTGAACCTGATGCACTTGAATTTTTACGAAATAAATCAAAGGATATTCGCCTATTGAAAGTTGGCGAGATTAAGGCGGCAAAAGCCGGTAAGGTGTATAAATATGTTACGGGCGGTATGCTCGTTCAAGACCGCGATATTGAATGTTGGGAAAAATTTGAGTGCCCTACAAAGGCGAAATTTCCAGAATCAAAAATTGCACTTGCCAAATTTTCGTGGCTTGTTTGCAAACACACTAAATCAAATGCGATAGTGATGTGCTATCAATATAAAAAATCCCCCCTTAGCGGGTGTTCGGCAACAACCGAACATCCGCAACTCCCCCCACCTGTTTCGCCCTCAGGGCTGGTGGAGGGAATGGATAAACCCGGTTATTTTATGATTTTGGGACTTGGTCCCGGACAGCCGAATCGCATAGATTCAAATTTGAGATTATGTCAGCCGAGAGTTCGCGATAACATTTCGCGGATGCCGCTTGCAGACGGGCAGACCCGTGAGAATTTGGAGCGGAAAATTTTCGGTGAAGTTGTTATGGCTTCCGATGCATTTTTCCCGTTTGCAGATAACATCGATGCTTCAAATTCGGCAGGAGTTAAATACATAGTTCAGCCGGGCGGTTCTGTTCGCGATAACGAGGTGATAGAAGCGTGCGATAAATTTGGCATTGCAATGGCTTTTACCGGAACTCGGCATTTTAGGCATTAAAGAGAGTGCGTCTGAGGCAACCCTCTCCCTTCTCCCCAATTTCAACTTTACACTTTTCACTTTCAACTTCTGCACCGCCGAGTTCTCCACACCCCACACGCCACACGCCACACCCCAAACTTTCTACCTTCCCCCTATGCCTGATGTTATAAATGTTCCTGAAAAATTGGCGGAGATAGCACGATTTCCAAAGCGGAGAGGTGCCATATTTCAAATGGAAGCCGATGATAAGGGGCTTGCACTTGCCGATGCAAAAGCCGGTTCGCTAAAAATTTATGTTTTGACAGACCCGGAAAATGAGCAGATTTTGGACACAAAGTTTTTCACCTACGGAGGTCCAATTTTAACTGCGTTGGCAGATATTTTGTGCGATTATTTGGTACTTAAAAATGTTGCCGTTCTCGGCGAATTGGCGACAGACGGGGCACTCGAAAAGTTGTTCGCGGAATATGAAGTTTCTCCGCAAGATGAAGATTTTCAAACTGTGGCGAAATTACCTGCGATGCTTTGGGAAACATATCCCCAAAAAAAACAAATCGCACTTGCGGCACGGGCGGCTATGGGTAGCGCAAAATTAAAAGCGTTTAGTGCCGAAGGTAAAAAAGAGGCGGATGTTGAATGGAGTGCACTTAGCGATGCGGAGAGACTTGAACGCATTGAGGAGTGCCTTAACGACGGTGTTCGTGCAATGCTTGCGGGCGATGGCGGCGGTTTGGAAGTAGTTGAAATTAAAGACGAAAAGAGAGTTGTAATTCGGTATCAGGGTGCGTGTGCTGGTTGTGGGGCGGCAGGCGGCGGAACGCTTTATTATATAGAAGATCAACTGCAACAGAATGTGTATTACGGGATAAGCGTAGAGCCAGAGGATAATTTCTAAAAATTGCTAAAACATCATCTTCTGCACTTGCAATTTTTATTTTAGGTTATGCATTTATGTTTTTCGAGTGCTCGTTCTTTTGCCAATTGCTCGCGTAATTTATAAGTCCCCATTCGTTTCAGCATATTGTCCCAATCTACCAAATGCCCGTCAAATTCGGGACCGTCAACGCACACGAATTTTATTTCACCGCCGACCGTTACTCGACAACATCCGCACATTCCGGTTCCATCTACCATTATGCTGTTCAAACTTACGAGTGTTTTTACGCTGTATGACTTGGTGGTTGCTGCGGAAAATTTCATCATAATCGGGGGACCAATTGCAATTGCCAAATCGGGTTTGCCATAGGTTATTCCTTCACAACGAGTTTCGCAGAGTTCTTTTAGCGGTTCGGTAACTAAGCACTTACGCCCGTAAGAACCGTCATCGGTGCATATTATAAGATTGTCTGCAACGGCTCGCATTTCGTTTTCCATTATGATTAAATCTTTGCGGCGCGCACCCAAAATCACCGTTACACGATTACCCGCTTTTTTGAATGCTTGGGCTATTGGGTATAACGGAGCCGCTCCTATTCCTCCGCACACACAAACTATATGACCAACTTTTTCTATATGTGTCGGAGAGCCGAGGGGTCCCGTGAGAACAGGAATTTCATCGCCGACTTTGAAATGAGAGAGGTCTATTGTGGTTTTTCCTACCGCTTGAAAAATAAGCGTGATTGTGCCGTTTTCCTCATCTGCATCCGCAATAGTGAGTGGAATCCGCTCTCCGTTTTCCAAATCCGTTTGCAAAATAATAAACTGCCCCGCCTTGCGTTCCTCCGCAATTAAAGGGGCATCTACAACGAATTTATAGACATCTTCCGACAGGTGCTCTGTTTTGAGAATTTTGGGCATTGCGGGAAGGTAGAAATTTTAGAGTAGAGAGTAGAGAGTAAAGTTGAAAGTGGGGGTATAGGGTGTGGCGTGTGGGGTATGGGGAACTCAGCGGTGCAAAAATGGGGGAAGGTAGAAAATGCACTTGGCAGTGCAGGGTGGGGTATAGGGTGTGGCGTGTAGGGTGTGGTGGGGAGAAAGGAATTGTAGGGGCGTGGTTTTTAACCCGCCCTTTTAGAATTGCAAGGAGAAAATGGAATTTTTTTGACAGCAATAAATAAAATAATCAAACAATAGCCTCTTATTCTACGCCGTCCAGTCGCTTTGCTTGGTGTGGTGCGCTCGGCACACACCGCGTTCGCTTGTTAATGGAAAACTCGGCGGTGCAAGTGTTTAAAGTTGAAAGTGGAGAATGTTCATTTAGCATAGACCAACTTGCAAGTTTATAGAGTTGAAGATTGAAAATGATTTTTTATGCAATTTCTGCTATTATGCTACTTCTGCTATTTGACGAACACGGATTTTTTTTCTATATTTGTTAAATCGCTAATGTATTTAGCATTGAAATTGAAAGGAGTTATTAAAAGGCTTATTAAAGGAGTTAAAAAAGGAGTTAAATTATGGCAGTTCCTAAAAGAAAAACCTCAACAACGCGTCGCGACACAAGGCGTCACAACACCTATAAACTCGAATTGCCGGCAATGGCAAAGTGCGAGCAGTGCGGTGCGGTAAAACGCCCCCACAGAGTTTGCGAGCAATGCGGCTACTACAACGGCATTCAAAGACTCAAAGTGGCGGAAAATGCCTAGAACAAAGATCGCACTCGATGCAATGGGCGGAGATTTTGCCCCCGAACAGGTCATAAAAGGTGCGGTATCTGCCGCAAATGACCCGTCGCGGGATTTCGACATTTTGCTGTGCGGTCCCGAAGCCGAGGTTAAGCGAAATCTCGCAGAAAACGGCTATTTGGGCGATGCCATAGAAGTTATCGATTCGCCCGATTTGGTCGCTATGGACGAGTCTCCTACCCAAGTTCTCAAAACAAAACCCAATTCGGGATTGGTAAAATGCGTGAGCCTGCAGAAGCAGGGTCTTGCACAAGCGAGCGTTAGCGCAGGAAACTCCGGTGCAATGATGGCGGCTTGCCTTATGATACTCGGCAGAGGAGCCTCAATTTCAAGACCCGCAATAGCGTGTGCCGTGCCAACAGCGAAACGGCAGTCGATTTTGCTCGATTGCGGTGCAAATGTAGATGAAAAACCTGCTACACTCATAGATTTTGCTCTTTGCGGAAGTGTGTATGCAGAGGCGGTTCTGGGATATAAAAACCCTACCGTTGCTTTGCTGAATATGGGTGAAGAGGAGAAAAAAGGGACTGAAGTTTTGCAGGAAACCCATAAACTTTTGAAAACTGCTCCGCTGAATTTTATCGGTAATGTTGAAGGGCGCGATTTTATTTTAGGACACGCCGATGTGGTGGTTGCACCGGGCTACACGGGTAATGTGGTTCTAAAACTTATGGAGGGTTTTTACGAACTCACACATAAAGTTTTCGGTTCAGTTGATACAGAAGACAGCCGCGAATTTGAACGCCTTTGGGATTACAGGAATCACGGCGGCGGTTTGCTTTTGGGTTTGAACGGCGTTGGAATTATCACGCACGGGCGTGCAGATGCACGGGCAATTCATCAATCGCTTTTCACCGCTTACAATTTTGCAAAGGCGGGAGTTCCCGAAAAAATTGCGGAAAAAATTTCAAAAATGAAAGAAACATCACAAAATGCAGTGCTGGGATAATAAAATGCAGTGCAGGGATATTTGCTTATGTCAAACGCGGTAATCACTTCCGTAGGCGTTTATTTGCCGGAGTTTGTTGCAACCAACGATGAACTCTCAAAAACTGTAGATACAAATGACGAGTGGATAAAAAGCCACACGGGTATCTGCGAGAGGCGGCTCGTTAAAGACGATGCTTTAACCACTGCCGATATAGGTTTTTTTGCCGCAAAGAACGCTTTGGAAAAATCCGGAATTTCTGCACTTGAAATTGACGGAATTATTGCGGGAACAATGTCTCCCGATAAAACTTTCCCCGCTTTATCTTGCACAATTCAGGCGAAGTTAGGGTGTGAACAGGCATTTGCATTTGATATTACGGCGGCTTGCGGATTTATTCCGCCTGCGTTAAATACAGCCTCGCTTATGATTAAAGCAGGGCAGGCAAAACATATATTGATTGTTGGTGCGGAAATTTGTTCACGGATAGTCGATTGGAGCGATAGAAATACCTGCGTTTTGTTTGGCGACGGTGCAGGTGCATTGTTGGTCTCGGCAGACGATAGCACAACAAGAGGTTTTGTTTCATCGGCACTTTCCGCAAACGGTAATTTAGCGAATATTTTATATTTGAATACGCTCGGCAAACAGGATTCTTTTTTGAGAATGGAAGGAACTGCGGTTTATAAATTAGCGGTTACCGAACTTGGAAACATCACCCAAAAAGCGTTGGAACGCGCGGGTTTATCACTTTCGGATATTGATTTATTTGTTCCGCACCAAGCGAACACCCGTATAATTCAGTCGGTCGGAAAGAGACTCGGCTTACCCGCAGAAAAAGTTTTTGTAAATGTCGATAGATACGGCAATACTTCGAGTGCGAGTATTCCCATTGCACTTTATGAGGCGGAAAAAGCAGGTGTTCTGAAACGCGGAATGTTGGTTGCGTTAGCGGCAATCGGCGGCGGAATGAACTGGGGCTGCGTGCTTATCAGGTGGTAATTTCTTCGTATAACTCTTTTAGTTGTTTTCTAAGTGCAAGCACTGCATAATGCTTTCTTGAAAGTATTGTGTTTATCGGTGTGTTTGTCGTTTCGGAAATTTCCTTCACGGACATTCCCAAAATTTCGCTTTGTTCAAAGACCTCTCGTTGTTCAGGCGGCAACTCGGCGAGTGCGGCATTTATTTCATCGAGAACAATTGAACGCAAATATTCCGTTTCGGGTGTTGATTCTTCACCAAAGGCAATATCTGCAATTTCGTCATATATATAGTCTTCTTCATCTTCGTCATAATGGGTAGGTAATTGTTCCTCTTTCTTTTTTCGTCCTTTGTCTATTATTCTGTTTGTCGCTGTTTTGTAAAGCCAAGCCATAGTTTGTTCCACAGGCTTGGCAAGGTTATCCATTCTCACTAATTGATAAAAAACATCTTGCACAATGTCCTCCGCCTCCTCAATCACACCAACCTTTGAGCGAACGAAGTTAAACAATCGTTCGCTGTATGTTGAGAAGGCATCGGAAACGGAATACATACTACTTGTTTTTTTCACATCCGCAATGTCGCGAGCATTTGCAATTGCACTTGCGAGGTTTAACATTGGCAAAATTTTTGAAGAACTCAAAGAATTTACTCATTTTATTCTTCCTCAACTTTGCGTTCGTTGCCTCTGTCACCGGTGCGCTCACGGTCGCCCCTTTCGGAGCCGCAGCATCCGAATCCAAAGCGATGCGATGCCTTCTCCTTTACAAATGCGGCTCTTTCGTCTTCGCTCATATTGAGCCACTTTTCCCGCAACTGCCGTCTGTGCTCCCAGCCGCCGTGACCAAAACCGCCGCAATGACGACCAAAGCCCCTGTGACCAAAACCGCCGAGTCCGCCGAACAACACGCGACTCAAAACCAACAGTCCCAAGGACTGCCAATAAGTCAGGATGGGCAAACCTAATGCGTGGTGCATAATGCACTCCCACAGTGCCCAAACCACGCCCGTAAATGCGGCAGTTGTAGCCGCAACCATCACAACACCGCACAAAATGTGCTTAAAAGAATGCTGTCTCATATAGCCTCCACATTGTTTATCATTGAAACATACTTCGCCTTCCAGTCCTGCTCTGCGGCTTTCCGCGTAGCAGCGGAATACGGCACAGGTTCGGATTCAGGCACTTGTCCCGTCACAGACAACCACAAAACCACCAAAAACGCCGGCAGGCAAAAAATGCTCGGCAGTAAAGAATCCCACAACGACATAGTGTATATGGAAAACCCGACTGCTGTTGCAAAGATGCCCGACAGCCACATACTGTATGAACTCTTGCTCATAATGAAATCTCCTATTCTACTTCATTAGACGAACAAGAACGAAAAATATTTTACTTATTTTGCAAGCGGATAAAATTTTTCCGCTTAAAATCGTTTCTGTGCTCCAAGCAAAAGCGCGGATATACATATTGCTTTGGGAATACTTTTATGGAAAAGGAGTTATTGCAACCGTCAAGACAGCATTTGAACGGCACTTCAATAGGATCCAAATAATTATGCTTAAAAAGCATATTCCGCATTTCGAGTGTGTCAAATTCCTTTTTCGGTTTTTGTCTCTGCTTAATATCACTGTGTTCCTCGCAATATTTAGCAATCGGGTGTCCCCAGAAAGTTTTACCGCAACCAGGCTCTTGACAAACTTTTCGCTTTATTCGTTTCCTCGGTGTGTATGTAGGCAATTCCATAGCAGGAATATATAAATTTTACTTATGGAAACCTCTAAAAACTCCCTTTGTAACACAATTCCACAGATTTGAGTTTTTAGAGACGACGGCGAACTACTCAAAGTTCCCTTATGTAAGTTCTGAAGAATTCGTTAATAGGTTGTCAGATTACTTACTCTCTTTTTTCTGCAAGCGAATAAAATTTGCTCTTCTAAAATCATTCCTGTGTTCCAAACAAAAGCGCGGATATATATATTGCTTTGGGTATACTTTTATGGAAAAGGAATTATCGCAGTCGTCAAGACAGCATTTGAACGGCACTTCAACAGGTTCCAAATAACTGTGCTTAAAAAACATATTCCGCATTTCGAGTGCATCAAATTCCTTTTTCGGCTTTTGTCTCTGCTTAATATCTCGGTGCAATTCGCAATATTTCGCAATCGGGTGTCCCCAGAAAGGTCTCCCGCAACCCGGCTCTTGACAAATTTTTCGCTTTGTGCGCTTCTTTTTCGTATATTTCGGCAGTTCCATAATGAGAATGTAGATAATTGTCTCGCGGCGGTGCAAGAGTTGAAAGCGAAAAGTTGAAAGTTATGAAGAGATAGAACTATTCTCTTTTCACTTTACTCTCTACTCTAAAATTACTACCTTCCCCTTATGCTCATAGCAAATCCGCTTTACGACACTGCGTTTAAGGAACTTATTCGCGACCCTGAGGTTGCCCGTGCGATTATTGAAACGCTGACCGGCAACAAAGTTCATAAAATAAAAATCAGAGAAACCGAGCACAACAAACCGCAAGCAGATGAAGATAAGCGACCTAAATTTTTTAGAATGGACTACTCGGTTGAAATTGAGAATGAAAGAGGCGAACTGCATAGCGTTTTAGTTGAGATGCAAAAGGCGAGCGGTGCGGAGCATATTTTAAGGTTTAGGGAATACTTGGCGGTAGCAGGATATATGCCAAAAAAGGAAGAGAGCATAGTTCCCGTTATGACTATTTATTTTCTCGGTTTTAATTTGGGTAATGTTAAAACACCTTGCTTAAAAGTTGCAAGGAATTATGTAGATATGCTTAGCAATAAGGTTTTAGACACAAAGGAAAAATTTGTAGAGTTGCTCACGCACGATTCATATATAATACAAGCAACGAGAATAAAAATAGACGGTCAGCCGAAGAGTAAATTGGAAAAAATATTGAGCATATTTGAGCAGAGGAATTTTGCAGACGACAAAGAGGAAACTCTTACTTACGATTATGGAATTAACGAGGACTATCAGAGAAAAATGGTTGATATTCTGCATTACATTGGCACGGAGCCGAGCGAACGCAAGAAGTTAGATGAAGAGGCTTATTGGAAACGATTTGAAGATTTTAATGAAGGTGCGGTGCTAAAACTAACCGATGAACTTGCAAGGAAAAATAAAGATATTGCAGAGAAAGACCTTGCATTGCAAACCCAACAAGCCCGCATTGCCGAACTTGAAAAACTTTTGAATAAGGAAGAAAAATAATTTCTATAGGTAACCTCTATTAACCTCCTAAGAGGTTGGTAGAGGTTACCAAGCGACATGGGCAACCGGTATTTTTATGCAAATTTAAGGGGTTGCCGTCGTCTTAATAATATATTCCACCGCCTCATCTACGGTGTCACTGAAATGCAACAATTCCATATCTGCGGAGTTTATTAAACCGTCATCTACGAATTTTTGCCAATTCACAATGCCTTTCCAAAATTCCGAACCGAATAGGACAACGGGAATTTTTTTGGTTTTGCCGTTTTGGAGCATAGTCAGCGATTCAAAGAGTTCGTCAAAAGTTCCCCAACCGCCTGGAAAGGCGATAATTGCGGCAGATTGTGAGAGAAACCAGAATTTTCGCAAGAAAAAATAATGAAATTGTATTTCTAATTCTTTATCTACGAATGGGTTTGTGCTCTGTTCAAACGGTAATTCAATGCAAAAGCCGAGTGAGGGAACTCGTGCCTCGTGGGCGCCTTTGTTTCCCGCCTCCATAATTCCCGGACCTCCGCCTGTACAAATAGCGTATTTTTGCGGTTGTCCTTTTAGCCATTCTCCGAGTTTTTTTGCAAGTTCCTGTGCATCTCGGTAATATCGGCTGTTTTCAGGGGTTCGTGCCGAGCCGTAAATTACAATGGTTTTCTCTATTTTATTGTCATCAATTATTGCTTTTGAAGCCAAAAATTCAGACATAATGCGAATTGGTCGCCCGTGTTCGCTCTCAATAAATTCTTTGTCGTGGTAAGCAAGCATAAACGAAAGGTAGAAAGTTTGCACGCGGCGTTGCAGGGGGTATTGGGTGTGGGGTGTGGGGAATAGAGTGTAAAGTTGAAAGTTAAAAGTGTAAAGTTATTACTCTCTACTCTCTACTCTCTACTCTCTACTCTCTCTACTCTTTCAACTCTTGCACCGCCGAGTTCCCCACACCCCACACCCCACACCCTATACCCTATACCCCTGCACTGCAAAGTTTCTACCTTTACCGCAGTAGTTGAGAGAAAACAGAGGATGAAAAACTGAAAATTATATGCAAAGAATTGCAATAATAAACCGAGCGGTTCCGGGTTCGGGGAAGAGTGTTTTTTCTGCTTGCATAGCAAATGCGGCAAAAGAAAATAACCTCTCTGCGGGCATTCATTCAACAGATGATTTCTTTATGAAAAACGGGGAATACATTTTTGAATTGGATAAATTATCGGGTTTTCACGCAAAAAATTTGGTTAATTTTACCAATGATTTAAGAGAAAAGAAAAGTATTGTGATTTGCGATAACACAAATCTTTTGCCTTGGCAATCCGAGCCATATACAACAACGGCACGGGAATTTGGATACAGGATAATTTTATTGAATTTATATCCGCGAAAATTGGAAGAGCACATTAAAGATAACATTCATCAACTTCCACAAGAAACGCTTTCGCATTTTATAGATAATTTTAACAAATTTAACGACTTAACAGATAAGAACAAACCTCGCAATCAACAACTTCATCACGCATTTAAGTGGAGCGAAGAACAGCATTGTTCCGTTGATACAGGCAAACTCGCTAATTATTTTGACTTTGATTATAAAATTGAAATTGCTCCGAGTGATTTTGTTGAGAGACAAAAAACAATATGGAATGAAGTTCTGCAAATAATGCAGGAGAAATCGCAGGCGTATTCCAAGTTCGATGTTCTTTTTCATTTGGTGGGAAAAGAACGATTTTCTCTTTTTGCGGCACTCAAAAATTTCAGGGCAAAAAAACATATTTTTGTTGAAACAAAGGAATGCAATGCAGATAATCTGTTGCCGTTTATTCCAAATGAAGAGGAATACGAACGCATTTTAACCAGACCTTATTCAATAGAAGAAACAAAACGGGTAATCGAAAAAAAATTAAAAAAGTTAAACGAAAATGGAAATTTAAGAATAGCATTTAATATAAAAAACGGCACAAAAATTATGTGTCTCTCGGCGTATGAAGTGAGTCAAAAAATACAGGGAACAGCGGTGTATTTTGAGGAAAAAGCGAACAGATTTATATATTTGAATAAACACGAATCTAAAAATTTTCACGGCTTTAGCGATATTGAAGAACTTTTTCGGATAAAAGGATTTTCTTTTGAGGTATCCAATCGCGATGGAGAAATTTATAAAGCAGTCGGCAAATGGAAACCTGTTCAAGAGCAAAGAAAAAATCTTACAAAAGAAATGCTAAATGCAAAAATTGAAAAAACATGCGGGCAGGCGGGAGAGCAGGCTAAATCTTTTGCAAAATTGCCGACCGGAGAAATTATAGAAGATTTTAGATATATAACCGGCGGTTGGCTCGAAGAGTTTGTTTATATTGTTTTGGAGAGATTATTGAACGAAGGAAAAATTCGCGATTTGCGCATCGGCTTAAAAATAGCCGAACCAAAAAAGTTTGTTCCTTTTCAAGAATTTGATGTGGTTTTTACAGATGGAAGATTTTTATATTTTATTGAGTGTAAGTCGGGAAAATTATCTATTGAAGATGTTCAAAAACATCACGACAATATTTTGACTTACGGCGGAATTTACGGCAGAGGTTTTTTGGTCACAAAAAATTCAGCAGACAATTACCTGCATAGGGAAGATGAGAATATGCAAATTATCTGTGCAAAAGATTTTGCCGATTTTGTAAAAAATAAATTAGAGCCGAATCTATGGCAAGCGGAGTTTTAACGAGCGTTCAACAAAGGAGAAAATTATGACAACCAAAACAGCCGAACTTACTAATCTGCACCCGGATATTGTAGAGTTCCAAAATAATATTCGGGCAAAATATGCAGTGGAAAATCAAACGGCGAAAAAAGGGCAAATCCTTTTTGTTGGCTCGTCACTTATGGAAATATTCCCAATTGAAAAGTTTCAGCAAAACCTTGATCTTGGTTTGAATAAGGTTATTTATAATCGCGGCGTTAGGGCAACTACAACTGCCGATCTGCTGGAGCATATAGAGACACTAATTTTTGACTTGGAACCAAGTAAGATTTTCATTAACATTGGTACAAATGATATTGGCTTTAATGTGCCGGAAGGTGTTTTCCTTGAAAATTATGATAATATATTACATCAAATTAAAGAAAAATTGCCGGATGCAGTAGTCTATGTAATGGCATATTATCCGATTAACACGGCGGATAATTTCGGCGAAGAAGAGTCGGAGCATAGTCAGTTTTATAAACACCGCTCAAATGAATTACTTGTGGCGGCAAATGCTAAAGTTGAGCAATTGGCAAAAAAGAACGGGTGCAAATTCATCAATGTTAACGCCGGATTATCCGATGCTAATGATAATTTGCGTAAAGAGTTGACATTTGACGGTGCCCATATACTCCCCGATGGATATGAAATTGTGCTCAAAAATATGAAAAAATATTTGGAATAAAAGGGGCGTTCTATCCACACCGCGTTCCCTTAAAAGTTATCTCAGCATTGCATTTGCCAATGACCAAAAAATGACTTTTTTTTGACAAATGCATTTTTTTTGAACGCACTCCCCAAAAAAAATGTATATTTATTCTTATGCAACAGTCTAACACATCGTTTTCCAAAGCAAACCGCGGTACCAAAGGTATCAGCGATGTGTTCCGTAGCATCAGTTTTAGCATATATGAAAATTACCCCCCCCCATTGTTTACCAACATTGTAAACAATTATTAAACCCGCAAAAAACTAATTCAAAACTGCACTTCCCTGTCATTCCCGTCTGCACGGGAATGACAGTGCCACATCGTCATTGCGAGGCACAAAGCAATCCATTAAAAGGACGGACAAACACCGCCCTTACCGTCATTGCGAACTTAGTTCGCAATGCCACCCCCCACTTAACTACTGCATTCGGGCTGCGGAAAGCCGCTCCCGCGTTGCTGTTTTTAAGACAACAATGTTTTCAAACAACATATAGGAGTCAATTATGAAAACAAACAAAAAAGGCTTTACCCTCATCGAGTTGATGGTGGTAATCGTTATCATAGGCATTTTAGCGGCTATTGCCATCCCAAAACTCTTTGGAATGACCGCTAAAGCAAAAGCAGCAGAAGTAGGCGGAGCGGTCGGCACTTGGGTCAAGTTGCAACAAGCGTTCGAGTTGGAAAATAGTATTGCTGGTAACTTCAAATCTATCGGTTACACTGCACCGGGAGTTCCGGGAAGTTCCAAAAAAGAAACTTGCGAATTTGCGACTAGTATAGGTATTGGTACTGTTGTCCCAAAATCGGCAACAAGCAACTTCTGCTATGCCGAGTCAGGAGGTCAGCCGCCACAAGATGAAAGTGAAGAAGATGCGGGTGATGCCGTTTTTGAGGGGGCAACATGGTATGCTTCGAATGTGGGCAACTTGAATCTCTGTGCTAATGGATCTACATGGGCTGCTACTTTTAATAACGGTACAAATGAGCCTTTTGGAGAAATTAAAGGTGATGAAGAATGTACTACCTTGACACCCTCTTTCAAGAAAATCGCTCCGAAAGATCCTCCTCCTTCCTCCTCCTCCTCCTCCTGAAGACGAAACCTAAAACCAGCCCCCCGCCTTAAAAGTGAGATAACAACATTGTTTTTCAAACTCCTATTAGGGTCGGGGGGTTCTTTGTTTCTAATGCAATGACAAATCATCATTGCACTTTAGATTTGCTATCATCCACAATACAAGTCAAATCGCCGCAGTCGCCTATCGGCTTGGTGTCCCGTCTGCACGGGAATGACAAGCCGCAGTCACTTTTCTTGGATTCTCTGGTCGAGCCAGAGAATGACATTGCTCCACACGAGTATGACAAATAGGCGAGGAGAAAGCATAAGCGAGTCTTTGGGTTGCTTGTTTTAGCAGAGTGCCTACCTAAATAAAAGAAATTCCATTGAGGGAAGTCTTTTGTAGGCTCTGAAGAACTCGTTAAGAGGTCGTCAGAGCCTACTGAGCGACACGGGCGAACCGTATTTTTATGCAAATTTAAGTGGTTCGCCGTCGTCGCAGAAGAACTCCTTGTTTTATGAGATAAAGTTTTTGGGAGTTCTTCTGAGAGGCTCTTTCTCATTTTAAGTGGGTTTAAAGTTAGGATTAACCATAGAGAAATCTAATTTACCAGCAATGAGATAAATAATAGAAGAGTAATTTCTAAAAGTTTTGAATCCTCTCGCCTTTGCAGCGG
>BNUP01000026.1 GCA_025997455.1 Fibrobacterales bacterium
TAACAAAGCCATCGGAGACAATTTTCACCGTGTCAAAAACGGGTTTCGCCACAAGGCAACCGAAATTTTCGTGTTGAGAGAGCGTTTTTACGGTTTCTGTAATTATGTCTTGGTTTATGAATGGTCTCGCGGCATCGTGAATCAGTGCATGTGTTATATTTTTGGGTAGTGCGTTTATTCCATTTTGAACAGACTGCCACCTTTGAGCACCTCCAAGTGCAACTATAATTCCGAGTTCCTTCGCCTCTTTTTCAAAATCAACCTTGAACTCTGCATTAACCACTAAAACAACCGCCGCAATTTTCGGGTTATTTAGAAATGTTTCCGCAGAATGCCGCCACATCGCTTTTCCCTCAATTTTCAAAAGTTGCTTTGGAATTTCCCCGCCGAGCCGCTTACCCAAGCCTCCCGCTACAATAACCGCTCCTACTCTCATTACACTTCCTTTTGCAAACGCTGATTACTTTACAAACGCTGATTACTTTATATTGGAAACCTCTAAAAACTCCCTTTGTAACACAATTCCACAGATTTGAGTTTTTAGATACGACGGCGAACTACTCAAATTTGCATAAAAAACTATAGTTCGCCCATGTCGCTTGGTAACCTCTACCAACCTCTTAGGAGGTTAATAGAGGTTACCTATTGCAATTATCTTAGTCATTTCCCGCTATGAATATTTTGTTGCGATAGTAAGCGAGTTCGGCAATGCTTTCTCGAATATCATCGAGGGCACGGTGATTTTCCTCTTTTTTGAACTTCGGAAGTTGCGGATACCAACGGTAGGCGAGTTCCTTTATTGTGCTGACATCTACATTTCTGTAATTTAACCATTCCTCAATTTTCGGCATGTGCTTAATGATAAATCTGCGGTCTTGTCCTATTGAGTTTCCGCACAGCAGATTTTTGCCTTTTTCCGTGTAGCCCTTTATGAAACCGAGTGTCAAATCTTCTGCGGCGGCGAGGGAGTATGGCGAGGTTCGCACGCGGTCTATAAGTCCGCTTTTTGAATGATGTTTTTGATTCCAATCATCCATAGCATTCAAAATATCGTCGCTTTGGCGAACTGCAATCGCCGGACCTTCGGCGAGAACTCTCAGGTGCGGATCTGTGATTATTGTGGCAATTTCGAGCACTACACAGGTTTCGGGATCTAAACCTGTCATTTCCATATCTATCCAAACTAAATTAGGTGCGGTTTTTGACATTTCGGGGAAGGTAGAAAATGTGGCGTATAGGGTGCAAGGTGGGGTATAGGGTGTGGCGTGTAGGGTGTGGGGAAGGAAGAAGGGAATTGTAGGGGCGTGGTTTTTAACCCGCCCGTATCATTGTAGGGGCGGGTTTTAAACCCGCCCTTTTAGAATTGCAAGAGGAAATGATGGAATTTTTTTTGACAGCAATAAATAAAATAATCAAACAATAGTCTCTTATTCTACGCTGTCCAGTCGCTTTGCTTGGTGTGGTGCACTCGGCACACACCGCGTTCCCTTGTTAATGGAAAACTCGGCAGTGCAGGGTGGGGTATAGGGTGTGGCGTGTAGGGTGTGGGGAATAGAGTGTAAAGTTGAAAGTGTAAAGTTATTATCCCGCCCCCTTGCTTCCGCAAAAGGCAATTAAAAATTACCTCACAGAAATGCTGTTTCTCAATTCAATCAATTTCTCGTAAGCGATGTCGGAAATGTTCGGTCCCATAACCTGCACAACTTCTGAGGCGGTTGCACTTGCCAACTCACCGCATTTTTCAAGAGACCAATCGTTCAAGTAGCCGTATAAAAAGCCCGATGCCCACAAATCGCCTGCACCGGTGGTATCTATCGCCTTCACTTCGGGGGTTTCTATTCTGTAAATTCTATCGTCACTGCAAATTATAGAACCCTTTTTACCGACCTTAACCACCGCAACCTTTGCCAACTTCGACATTTCCATAGCCGCCAAATCCTCTTCAACGCTTGTGAGTGCGCGAGCCTCGTCCTCGTTGGCTATTAAAACATCAACGCTTTTTTCATTCAACAATTTGTCAATTATAAAGCGGCAATCTTGCACCACACCGAAAGACCCGCAGTCGAACACCACCTCCAAACCGTTGTTTTTTGCCGTATTAACGCAGTGCAAAAGAATTGACGGGTTGTATGCCAAATAGCCTTCTAAATAGAGAGCACTCGCACCGTGAAACGGAGTATCGTTAATCTCCGTAGTGACCAATTCGGCAGATGCTCCCAAATATGTGAACATCGTCCGTTGTGCATCGGGTGTAATTGCAGAAAGTACCCTGCCTGTGGGGGTCGAGTTTTTGCGTATGTAGCCCTCAACGCCGTTTTTATATAAATTGAGTGAATACACATCGCCCAAATCATCGTTCCCGACCTTGCAGACGAACCTCGATTTGCCTCCGAGCCGCGAAAGCCCAATCATTGTATTACTCGCCGAGCCTCCGGGCACGGTTGAAAAATCTTCCGCATTGCCGAGCAAAAGCCCCATTTCACCCCAATCTATGGAATGCATTCCGCCTTTTTCCTTTTTCTGTCTCAACACCCAATCTTCGCTTACCGTTGTAAGCAAATCCACCAAAGCCGCACCAACGCCAACTGCTTGTTTCATAAAATTCTCCAATTAAGGGAAAGATAGAAAATGTGGCGTATAGGGTGTGGGGTGTGGGGAGTGGGGAACTCAGCAATCCTCTCCCTTCTCTCTAAATGCATTGCCGAGTTTCCACATCCCACATTCCACACCCCACACCCCACACCCTATACCCTATATCCACCCTGCACTGCCAAGTTTTTCTTATGGTGAACGCGGTGTGGATAGAACAACAAAAGCCAAGAGTTTGGCTTTTGTAGAGAGAGTGCTTTAGCACTCGTAAGTTCAGGTTTTTATATACATTGCAAACTCCTTGCAATTCTAAAAGGGCGGGTTAAAAACCACGCCCCTACAATTCCCTTCCCCCAACTTTCAACTTTACACTTTACACTTTCAACTTTTGCAATGCGGAGTTAACTACATTCCACCTATGAACTTCTCGATTGCCGCAAATAATTTTTTACGATACCTTGAAACGCAAAAAAACTGCTCGGCACACACACTGAGGGCATACGCACGCATACTTGACGACTTGGAGATTTTTTTGAAAACTAATGTAATTTCTGACGACCTCTTAACGAATTCTTTAGAGCCTGCTAATCATAAAACAGAACCTACTACGGAATTTTTGGATACAAATTCGATGCGCAATTATATTTGGTCGTTAAAGGAAAACGATAAATCCGTTGCAACGCAATCGCAAGCGGTAGCCTGCTTAAAAAGTTTTGGGAAATTTTTGGTGCGCTCTCTTGAACTCCCGCATAATCCTGCAACAATCATAAAAACGCCCAAGAAACCAAAACGATTAGTCTCTTTTCTTTCGCAAAAAGAAATCAGCGAACCCTTCAAAATTGATGATATTTTTAATGCGGAACTTTATGAAAATGCAAACGGACTTCGTGCGAGGACTCTTTTGGAATTGCTCTACGGTGCGGGTTTGCGAATTGCAGAATGTGCATCTCTAAAATGGAGTTCCATAAATTTCAGCGAACGGTTGGTGCGGGTTTGGGGAAAGGGAAATAAGGAACGGGTTGTGCCTCTCACGCACGAGGCTCTGAATTGGCTCGACAAATTTCGCGGTTTTCAAACTGAAAACGGAGTCCCTTGCGAAAATAAAAATCCGGTTTTCACAAAAGACGGAGAAACGCCTGTTAATACACGCCAACTCTACAACGATATTCATAATCTTTTGCGTTCTATCGGTTGGGAAGGCAAGGCATCTCCGCACATTTTACGACACACATTTGCAACACATCTTTTGGAAAACGGTGCAAACATTGTCACCGTGCAAAAACTTTTGGGGCACTCCTCTCCAAACACAACGCAAATTTACACCCATGTTTCTGCGGAACAACTTAAAAAAGCCCTTAAACAAGCACATCCGCGAGGGTAGTTAGGGAGTGGAGATTACTATACTCCATATAAATCTTTTGTATTCTGCCTGCACTGTGCCATTAAAATATCTAAGGATTCGCCTCTGACATTTGCAATTGTTGCCGCAATTGTGGGAATCATACCAGAATGAGAACTCATTTTTCCGCGCCACGGTACGGGTGTGAGATACGGAGCATCGGTTTCTAAAAGTAATCTGTTTGCGGGCACTATTTTTGCCGCCTCCCGCACGGTTTCTGTTTTATTGTAAGTGATGGCACCTGTAAAGCCAAAAAAATATTGCCCCTTCAATGTTAAAACTTGCTCTACAAATTCAGGCGTATCTGTGTAGCAATGGATGTGTGCTCTAACTTTTGGATTATCAAATTCCTTTAGTATTTCAAAGGCATCTCCAGCGGCTTCACGCAAATGGAATACTATCCGTTTGTTGAACTCCTGTGCTAAGGCGAGTTGCCTGCGAAGTGTTGCTTGTTGCACCGACGGACTTGGCGCTGTATCCGCATAATGGTTATCCAACCCGATTTCACCAATTGCAAGTGCCTTGGGGTGTACCAAAAAAATACGCAAACGCGCCTCTGCCTCATCATTATATTGGTCTGCATACAGCGGGTGCACGCCAAACACGCCATATACATTTTCATTTTCTTCTATAAAATTTTTGCCGAAATTCCAATCTTTTTCTTCACACGCCACATTTATTATCGCCTCAGGCGGTTCTCCCAAACTTGCCATTTTTGCTTGCAGTTCCAACCACGATATACCGTCTTTTTCTAAAATCGAATCGATATGACAATGGGTGTCTATATATGGTTTCATTGCGGGGAAGGTAGAAAGTTTGGGGTGTGGGGTGTGGGGGATAGGGAACTCAGCAGTGCAAGTGGGGGTATAGGGTGTGGCGTGTAGGGTGTGGGGTATAGGGAACTCGGCGTTGCAAGAGTTGAGAATGTAAAGTGAAAAGTGTAAAGTATTCTCTACTCTCTACTCTTTACTCTCTACCCTTTACTCTCTACTCTTTACTCTCCACTCTCTACTCTCTACTCTTTTCACTTTCAATTCCCGCACTGCCGAGTTCCCCACAGAATCACACTTTAAACTGCCCGACTGTGTCTTTCAATTCACCTGCAATTTTGCTTAAATCGCCAGCGGATTGTTGAACTTTGCCTGCATCTTGTGCACTTTCTTTTGCAACGCCGCTCATACTGACTGCATTATGCGAAACATGAGTTGCACCCCTTGCGGCATCACCTGCATTGCGGGAAACATCATTTGCCAAACTTGCAACTTCGGCAATAGTCCTTGCTACGCGTTTTGCACTTTCGTTTGCTTGCGAGACATTGCTTGCAATTTCATTATTCGCAATCGTCTGTTTTGAAATATGGCTCACTATGGTATCTATCGAGTAATTTATTTCCACTATAATATCACTGACATCTCTAATCACATTGACTGCTTTTCCCGTTTCGCCTTGAATACCTTCAATTCTGTTGGCAATTTCATCTGCGTTAATTGCACTTTGACTTGCGAGTTCCTTAATTTCGCCTGCAACAACTGCAAAACCCTTTCCTGCATCTCCCGCGCTTGCCGCCTCTATTGTTGCGTTAAGTGCCAGAAGGTTTGTTTTATCCGAAATTTTCTTAATCAAATTGGTAACTTTCCCGATTTCTTTTGCCGAATTTCTCAATCTGCTCATAACATTTGAGGCATCTGTAGATTTCCTCGTAGCCTCACCGGCTACTTGTTTTGCCTCACTTGCTTTTGTAGAAATCTGCGAAATGTTTGCACTCATCACATCTATGTCTGTTGAAATGCTGTTCATATTGGCGCCCATCTGCTCTGTCGCACCCGATACTTCATTTGCATTAATTCCCGACTGCCTTGCCTCTGCTGCCATTTGGTTAATATTTTCCGCCATTTGTTCCGTGGTGCTTGCCACTGTGGAAACCTGATTCATTGTCTCCTCAGAAGCCGATGCAAGATTATTTGATACCGAGGTAAGTTCTTCGGAAGTGCGAACAAGCAAAATCGCTTGTTTTTGCACCAAAGCCATAGAATTTTGTAATTTTCCCATTAACTTGTTGAACGCCTCATTTTGCTGTCCAACTTCATCATTAGTAGTTACATTAAGGCGCACGGTTAAATCGCCCTCGCCTTTGGCAATTTCCTGCATAAGATGCGTTGTGCGAATAATCGGTGCAAGAATAGAACCGAGCAAAATATAAAAGAAAACTGCCCAAGCAATAATCGCAATCACGGCAAAAATAATGGAAATTTGAATGATTTTATAAATAGGGGCTTCGAGAGCGGTAAGCGAAACCACAAAGCCCAATGACCAAGGATTGTCAATGCCGGACATTTTCACGGGAGTATAGGTGATGAGCGATATGCTACCGGATCCCACGGCTTTTTTAACAACCCGATGTTCTTGCCCTTGCTTAATAGCCGTTTGCAGGGCGAGTTGTTCCCCTTTTGCCATATCTGAACCAATAACCGTGAGCCATTGTTTAGGGTTGGGATGCCCTGCCCGCAGCCCTCCGTTTGACACTAAAATTGCATAAGCATTTAGGGAATCTATTTTCATCGGGCTGAAAAGTGTTTTTTGGAGAGCGCCGAGTTCTAAGTCAAAGCCGATAGTTCCTGCGAATTTTCCGTCAAATATTATAGGAACTGCAATGGAAATCATTGTTAATTCAGGTTCGGCAGGATCATATTGCCATTTGTAAGGCTCTATCAAATGAGGAGTTAGGGTTGTGCGAGGTATATTGTACCAGTCATCATCGGACTTGATCTCAAGGTTCGGGTCAATGGTGAATTCAAATGTTCCGTTGGATTTTTTTACATGATCTAAATTGTAGGTTTTGCCGGGTTCGGTTGAATCGGGGTTAAAAAAGACTCCCCGTTCAAAAGATAAATAAACATCGGTAACGCCGTCTTGTTCCGCAAAATGTTTCATAGTCGGTGCCAAGTCGGCGATTTTTGCCGAATCCGAGTCTCCCCGGAGACCTTCTAATTGAAGTGCCAAGCCTTCCATTTGCTCTCGTTTTTTATCTAAAAATTTCTCGACCGCCAAGGCATTTCTTTGTGCCATCGCTAAAGTCCAAGAATACTCGGATTCTCTTTGCTCTGCGATAAAATTGTAACACAAGAAACCGGTTAATCCGCCGATAATGAGGACTCCGCTGGCAAACAATATTGCGGAGAGTTTTCTTTTGAGACTCGTTGTTAGAAGACGAAACATATTTTTCCTGTTGTTGAAGTTTGGATACCTGAAACGCTTTATGTAACTCTGCCGATAAACTCATTTTTCATTTCAAGTGCAAATCTACAAAAATTAACGGACAAATATGGAATTAAATTCATTTTTTTGTCATACTCGTGCACAGGTTGTCCTCGTGCTTGACACGGGGAACACGAGACACCAAGTCGTTAGGCGACTAAACAGACTAACTTATTTATTTCTTTTCAGTCAATCCAAAGCCTGCATTGGCGGCTTATAGTTGCATTTTTAATTTTTTATCTTTTATGTATAGAAACCGAAACTATGCTTGCTGTTAAATACTGTATATTTTTCTATATTGCAAAACAATTATGAGAAAAAATATTCTTTTTATTTTGTTTATTTTCGTATGTTCGACATTTGCCAAGCCAATGGAACCGCTTGAAAATTACAATGTAATCTATATGTGAAAGTGCGGCTTAGCGAGGGGGGTGTGTTAGAAATGTTCCCCCCGTTAGCCTTGCAGGCGTCTTGAACGGGGGGAGGCAAGTGGCTCGCTGATAAAGTGAGCCACAGCGAGGGGGGTGTGTTAGAAATGTTCCCCCCGTTAGCCTTGCAGGCGTCTTGAACGGGGGGAGGCAAGTGGCTCGCTGATAAAGTGAGCCACAGCGAGGGGGGTGTTTTTTCAGGGGGCGTTGCGGGGGATATGCCCCCGCCCTCATAAACTTCTAAAAAAAATGTCTGTTTTTCATAAAAAAAATATATATTTACATAGTATGGATACAATACCGGTTACAAAAGATACTTATGCCATTTTGGTGCAGGAACTTGATGCTTTGAAAAAGGTTGACAGACCCCGTATTTTGCAGGATATTGCGGAAGCGCGGGCACAGGGCGATTTGAGTGAGAATTTTGAATATCACGCGGCGAAGTATCAGCAGGGTAAAATAGAGGCGAGAATTCAGTTTTTGGAAGACAGAGTTGCTCGGTCGCAAGTTGTGGAATACGATACGGCAAATGCGGACAGAGTGCTTTTCGGTGCGACGGTTCGCGTTAAAGACACTAAATTGAATAAAGAATACGAATATACGCTCGTTTCGCCGGAGGGTTCAGACCCTATGAACGGTAAAATCAGTTCGGTTAGCCCCATTGGGAAAGCCTTAATCGGCAAGCAAAGGGGCGATAAAGTGGAAGTTCAAACGCCAAAAAGCGTTATTTCATTGGAAATTTTGGGATATAAATAGGGGAAGATTAAACGGCGGCAGGCAGGGAATTGATTTTTTACGGATTATCTTGTCACAAACGCAATTTTTTTTATATATTTACCAATTATACTCGGACAATGCGGGGAAAATGGAGATGGGAGAAGAGAGATGGGATTGGATAATATTGGGAGATTAGGAGATTTAGAGAGAAGGAGATTTATGAAAGCGAGTTTTAAGACATTTTCGATGCTGTTTTTCGTGTTGTTTGCGGTGTCCGCTTGGGCAGGCAAATACATAATCGATTCTTTTGACGACAGCACAGACCCCGGCGAACCCGATAATTACATATCAGGCGAGTTCAATAACGAATTGAAACCAGTTAAACCCGACCAAGTTAAGGCGCAGAGCGGATTGTTCTATGTGCGTCAAAAGTTTGAGGATCCGTTTAATGCCGAAGAACCTCTCTATCAAATGTTTCAGGGGCGACCCACCGAAAAGGTTGCCGATTTAGGAAAAATCAGCATTTTGGGTGTGCCGACTAAAACTCTCGTGCGCTTAAAATTTTTCTACAATAGGAATACCGACGGAACGGATGATTTGGAGACCATTTATTTTGACGGAAAAGATGTGTTTGTTGAGGGCGGAGACCCGATTTATGCCGAGTTGAGCGGGCGAATTGAGGAGTTGATTCCCGAAATTAAAAAAGAGTATAAAATTTCCATAGTGTCACAGCCGACAGGTGCAAATATTAATATAGGCGGTGTGGATAAGGGAGTTGCTCCGCTCGATTTTACCGTTCCCGCTCCGAATGTGATAGGCACTGTGCTTTCCCTTGAAGGTCATTATACGGTGATTAAGCCCATAAAACCGCAAGACGGCAGAACAACGCAGGAAGTTGTGAATATGGTTGCCCGCCAACCTTTGGATAATCCGGGTGTAACTTTTAGAACTGCTTTGGAAACGGCAAAAGCGAATAAAGATGCGGCGGCAATCAATAAAATTGCAGTTGATGCAAAAAAGAAACTCGGAACTTTTAATGACGATTTCAAGAAAAATGTAGATGCAATTATGGCGAAATTCCCCGTTAATCCTCCTAAGGTATCGGGCGAATCGGATACGGATTTCTCAAAACGCCAAACGCTTTGGGCAAATGAGCAGACCAAAGAGAGAAACTTGCTCGCTATGAACGGTAAGAGTTATTTTGATGACTTGAAGGCTTTGGTCGATGAGGCGGAGAATGCGGCGGCTGAACTCGATTTTGTTTTGCGCTATGAGTATGTGCCGAATGTGGCTCTCACTTTCCCAAATATGGGAGTTAAGGACTTTTTGCTGAATGCGGAGTATTCCAATTCCAGAATAGATTTTTCATATAGCAAGGCGAGAATAGGATACGATGGCATTTCACGGGCACAGTTTTCAAGCGACCAGAGCAGAGTTCACGGTGTTCTAAAAATTTGGGATACTCCTAACGACAACGGGAAATATGCATCTATTTACGATATAGCGTTCTTTTATGATGAGACTCCTTTGAAGATTCTCCAAAAAGGTTCATTTAGCATTTCCGAGGCGACTGCACAATCTAAGAACACGGAAAAAGATTTGAATGCGAGAATTGCAAAGTATAAGGGAAAAGCGGCTTGGGATAGTCGCGATACCGATGCAACTTTGGCGGCTTTGCGTGCAGGTGAGGTTAAAGATGCTCCGAAAGTTGTAGCCGCCGCACCTGACGAGGAAGAGGCGGAATACAGCGAGGAAGATGACGAAGAGGAATTTGAGGAGGAGTCGGAAGAGCAGGAGAGAGCCGATTACTCGAAATACGGAGCAGTAGGAAATGCGACCGACATTTTTGGAAACACCGATGAATACCTGTTCTGGACGGGCGTTGCTTTTGCGGCGGTTGCGGTTGGCAGCGGGGTTATGGGTGTTTTGCAGATGATGAAAAAGAACGAGGCAAACGATGCGGTTAAATCGGTTGATAGTAAAATAGAAGAGGTTAAGAACGGAATTGCGGCTGCTTGTATGGCAAATGCAAACTCTGATGACTGTGAAAGTGCTGCTCTGATTTATGCGAACAGAGGCGATTATGAGGATGCCCCTCTTTATCACCTTTACCGTTTCAAATCATCTAACGAGAAAACCAGAGACAGTTACAAGATGCCTATGATCGCTTGGTATTCGGGTGCGGGCTTGTCTTTGGTGGCGAGTATAACTTTATTTGCTTGGTAAAGTGTTGTTATTGCGAGCAGTCCGTTGTCATTCCCGAACTCCCCTCCGTTGTCATTCCCGCGAAGGCGGGAATTTAGTGTGTCATACTCGTGCCCCGACACGGGTATCCAAAAAATGCACTTATTCTTCACGCTTTGGGTTCTCTGGTCGAGCCAGAGAATGACATATAGCAGGGCACGAGTATGACAAATCGTATTGAGAATGATAGTTAATCCGAATTTTTAAATGAATAACACAATTTTTTTAGATACATTTATTGCAAGAACTGTTATCGGAATTTATCCTGAGGAGCGTTCTAATAGGCAGGCGGTAGAAATTACCGTTTCTTTTGACTATGATTTTGGCGATGCGACTCACAATGATGATATAACTTTTGCTGTTGATTATGCGGTGTTGAAAGAGGAATTGCAGGCGTTTGTTGAGGGTTCGCATTTTAATCTTTTGGAAACCCTCACCTGCGAAATCGCAAAAAAAATATTGTTGTTTTCTAATAGGGTTTTAAGTGCAAGCGTGAAGTGCAAAAAAGTTGCGGTTGGAGTGAGTGCATTTGTATGTCTTTCAAAGTTATAGAAATAGGAGAAGACGGTTACCCGCCTCTTCTCTCTCAATCAAAATTTGCACCGCAAAAAATTTATGTAGCCGGTGAATATAACTTTGCAGATAAATTTTGTTTGGCTATGGTCGGAACAAGAACGCCGAGTAATTTGGCGGTTGCTTCCGTGGATGCAATGGTGAGTTCTATTTCGCAGAAGAATGTTCTGATAGTTTCTGGGTTAGCACAGGGAATTGATTCTTTGTGCCACGAGGCGGCTTTAAAATATAAGTTGAAAACCGCCGCGATAATAGGGCAGGGCTTGAATGTTCCGTTGAGCGGCAGTCAAAGGATTTTAGCGGAAAAAATTTTAGCGAACGGCGGGAGTATAATTTCGATTTTTCCGCTTGATACGCACCCTGAGAAATGGACTTTTATAAAAAGAAACCGGATAATTTCGGGAATGTCTAATGCTGTGATTTTAGTGGAAAGCCGAGTAAAAGGCGGTGCAATGCACACTGCGAACTTTTGCCTCAATGACGGCAAAAAACTTTACGCCTTGCCTTCTAACCCTCTGTATGAGGCATCACAAGGCGGAAACAAACTTATATATGAAGGCAAAGCAACGCCGATTTGGAATTTTAAGGAATTGCCGAACATTTTGGGATTTAATGAGCAGTTGTCGCTGTTTTCTGACTGTGCAACCGAAGGATTAAGTGGGGATTTAGATTGGATTGAGCGAGGTTCAATTCACACAATAGAGGAAATCTGCGAGCAAAGCGGCAAAACATATAGCGAAATTTTGTCTATACTGACCGAAATGGAAATGCAGGGGCAATGCTCCGTGCAAGACGGGCAGAGGGTTATTTTCTAAATTTATAGTTTAGTAGGCTATGAAGAACTCGTTAAGAGATCGTCAGATCCTACTAAGCAACTTTATTACGGAGGTTAAAATGCAAAGTGCAAAAAAAGAAGGAAGAGCAACAGATGCGATAAATATTATTAAAGATAAGAACTTTCAAACAAGTTCAATTTTGAATATTTTCATAGGAATTTTTGCATTGTCTATTATAGTCGGCACGCTTAAATTATTTCATTCAATGAACGAAATTGCAGATGAAAATCGAGAGGTGGTTAAACTGAAAAGCGAACTCTCGTTTATTGAAAACGAAATTAGGGCAAAAACGGAATTGAAGGACAAACTTATACTCGACTCATCTGTGGTAGAAACTGCCGCACGAAGACTCGGTATGAGCCGCAAAGGCGAGAGCGGATTTTATTTTATAGACTAATTTTAGAAGTTACCTAACCCCTAAGCACTGCAATCATATCAAAAACGCCAACTCTGCCTTGTGTGATTTTTTCGCTTAAAAACTGCACAGCATCGGCGGTGCCTTCGGCGTAAATTCTGCGACCGCAAACATTGTGGCGAAACTCAAAATGCACGGAATTATCGGAACTGTCGAGTGAATAAGTGTGAAATGCGTGCCCGCCCAAATGTTCTTCGGGAACAGCCATTCTTCCAACTTGATTGTTCTCATCGCGCACCATTTCAATGTCTTTGCCCTCATTAAATTTTGCTCCCATACCGAGCAAACTCTTAACTACCGCTTTCGCTGTGCCGCTGGTGTCGGCTTTTGTTTTTTGATGACTTTCAACAACGCTCAAAGAATAACCGTTAAACGCACTTGGGAAATTCGCCGCCGTCCATTCGAGCATCGCCTGAAACGCAACTATTTGCTTTGCCATATTCGGAGCGATAATGCAGGGATGATTTACCGATTTCACAAGGGACATTAAAGCCTCACGGTCGCCGCCGGTTGTTCCCATTACAAACGGAATTTTATGTTTAACATAGAACTCCGCATTGCAATTTACCGCACTCGGATGCGTGTAATCAACAGATATTAAGTTAGGATAATTTTTAAGTATTTGGGCGATTTTGTCTTCTCGCTCGGAAGGTTTTAACAATTCAAAATCGGCATTCCCGACCTTTTCGCTTTTAGCGGAAACATCTTCACCCGTAAGCGAAAACGGCACAAGTTCAAAGCCCCGCTCTGCACAAACTTCCGCAACAATATGCGCCATTTTCCCCGGTAATCCATTTACAAGAACATTCATTTTACAAGCCATCCTACAACGGAATTTTCGTGTGTGAAAAAATTTTCTGCGGCATTTTGCACTGCAATTTTACTCACGCCTTCGAGTTCCTTTGCCCAAGTTAAATACATATTATATGAACCGAAAACCTCATACCACGCCAAATTGGTTGCAGTTCCCGCCATATCGGTTAAAGAGCGAATTTGTGCGGCGTAGGCGTTGTTCAGCACCTTTTGAAATTCGTGTTCGTTTATCGCATTTTTTTTCAAATTTTCCAATTCTTCCCAAACGATTTTCTCGGCACGGTCGGCATCTGCACTTGATTTAAGCGACACGGACACGCTAAAAGTTGATATATATTTATTCGGGCTGTTGCTCGCATAAACGCTTGTCGCTAACTTTTCCTCTTCAACCAATCGTTTGTAAAGTCTGCCGCTTCGTCCGTTCAAAACGCCTTCCGCAATATCGAGTGCGTAAATAGCGGAGTCGCCCACGGCTGGAGTTTTGAAGGTTATATCTACGCTCGGAGTTGCATCTTCTCTGCGGACTATAAGCCGCTTTTCGCCCGCCTGTTTAGGTTCTTTTAAGTGAATTTCGGGGAAGGAATCTCCAGAAGGAATGCTGTCAAAATATGCGTGAATTTTAGGCAAAAGAGAGTCGGCAGAAAAATCGCCCGCAAAAACTAAAATTGCATTTCGCGGTTTGTAATACTTTTTGTAATGCTCCTCTGCCTGTTCCTGCGTTAAATTTTCAATGTCGCTGTCCCAACCTATAGTTGGAATTCGGTAAGGAAAATTCTCATAAATCATTGTTCGCAGTGTCTCGCGATAGCGACCTTTCGGGGGATCATCGTAGCGCATTCTCCGTTCTTCCCGCACAACTGCGCGTTCCGAAAGAAACTCACGAATAACCGCATTTTGCATTCTGTCCGATTCGAGCCATAAAAAAAGTTCCACTTTATTTTTCGGTAAATTCACAAAATAGGCGGTCATTAAGTCTGTGGTAAAGGCGTTTAAATCCGTTCCTCCCGCTGCCTGATAAGCATTCCAGAGTTCGTCCGGCGCTAATTTTTCGGTTCCCTTAAAAAGTTCGTGTTCCAACAAATGTGCAAGTCCCGATTTCCCCGGCACCTCGTGCACCGAACCAGTAACATAAAAGAGCCTGCACGCAACAGTCGGCGATTGCTTATTCTCATACAACAGCACTTTTAAGCCGTTTTCCAAGACGACTTTTTGAACTTTTAATTCCTGTGAAAAAGCGAGCGAAATTGCAATGCAGAGTATAAAAAGAAATGGCATTGGGGGAAGGTAGAAAAAGTGTAAAGTGAAAAGTGAAAAGCGTAAAGTTATTATTCTTTACTCTCTACTCTTTCCACTCCCTTCTCCCAGCCTGCACTGCCGAGTAATTTTCTACTTTCCCCAAATGAGATTTTTTTTCATTCTTGCGGTAGCGGTTGTTTTTTTGTCCTGTTCCTCAGGGAATAAAAAGGAGGCTTTATACATACCCACCGATATGCCGGAAATTTGCCAAAATATTGACTTTAACATCGATAAGGATATGCGCAAAGCGTGTATGGTAAAGCCGGTGCGGTATCAGGCATATTATAATGTGCCGATGCAGAGATATTTGATAAACCCAAATCAGGCTTCTCTTGTGAAAACCAACGGGAAAATTGAAATTCGTTTCCCGAATACTCACGCACTTGTTATAGACTCGACAAAATTGCATGGGGTTGTGTTCAGCGACTCCAAACGGCTTTCAAAAATTCAAAACGATATGGATTACAAAGAATTTTACAATGAAAAAAAAGAAAGATTCAAACTTTTTAAGTTGAAAATTCCCTCGGATTCAAAACCGCAAATTGAAAATGAATTATGTTTTCGCGTGCCTGAACTGAAGGGTAGCGACCGAACCCGTTCTGTTGCTATGGCGGCGGAAATGGAAATGTTGTCTTGCGAAATTCTCGACTCACTTGTTGCGACTCATTCCAAATAATGACTTGGCTCATAACTTTTCTCGCATTGCTTTTAATATTTCTCGCGGCGGGTGCAAAAAATCGTGCGAGTAAGCGATTCGATTTGCCGCAGGAAAATCCCGCACTTTCACTTGCAATTCTAAAAGAAAATCTCTTGGAAAATCCGAGTATAACCGCACTTGATAAACTAAAAGAGTTTGCCGCATTGCAGGGCTTAAAAATTCCCGATGAAGAATATATCTTGGGAAGAGTTGCAGAAATTTCTCAAGATTCGGAACTTTTTTTGAGACAATCACTTTGGCTCGACAGTTTAACTCCGTTTGAATTTTTGGAAAATCCGCAGACTGAAAAATCTCTGTTGAACGGAATTTTGCGTTTGTATAGCGACGAGAAAATTTTTGCCGCATTTTTAGAACTCGCCGAAAAATTCCCAAGTGAAAAACAGAAAAATTTGGAAGATAATTATCGCAAGTTGTGTGAACTACGGGATAACAGCAAGGCAGATTACAATTCTCTTGAAAATTTGAGAATTGAAAAAGAGAAATGGGAACGGGAAATGCGCAATGCTTAGCAAAACATTTCTGCCATATAGAATTGCGATTTTATTTTTGGGAGCAATAGGTTACGGTTTAACTATTTCACCGACATTTAGTTTTTGGGATTGCGGAGAATTTATAGCCGCCGCCGATGTTCTCGGCATTCCTCACCCTCCGGGTTCGCCGCTTTTTGTTTTGCTCGGACGAGTTTTCATTTTGTTTTTCGGGTGGATTAAAGGAGCATCTTTTGCCGTAAATTTGCTCAGCGCAGTGAGTTCAATTTTGTGTTGTTTGTTAATTTTTGAAATTACAATTCTAATTTTTGGCGAAGGCAAAAAATTGTGCGGCGGTTATATGCAACGCGTTCCCCCCGTTAGCCATGCGGTAGGCTTATTAGGTTTTTTTGCTGCATCAATTTCTCTGTTCGGCGATACATTTTGGTTTAATGCACTTGAGGCGGAAGTCTATGGAATTGCAATGCTGATTATTATGCTGAATATTTGGGCAACGCTAAAATGGAATGAGAGTAGGAAAAAAAAGTGGTTGTTTTTAATTGCGTATATATCCGTTTTAGGGTTTGGAATACACACTTTTTCGCTTTTGCCTCTGCCTGCAATTTTTATTTTCGTCACGGTAAAAACTTTAAAAACGGCGACAAATCTATCCTCTACAAAGCATACTTTAATAGTGCGGCGTATCTCTCACGCCCTGCATTCCATACCGCGGATTCTGCTCCCCTTAATCACTTTAACAATCATCGGTTTATCCGTTCTGCTCTACCTCCCGATTCGTTCCTCAACCGAGCCGCTTTTGAACGAGAACAACTCCGCACAAATTGAAAATTTTTGGGAAACAATAAATCGCAAACAATACGGCGAAATGAATATGTTCGAGAGGGCGTTGTATAGGCGCGGGTCGTTTGCACGGCAATTCGGATTTTCCGAGAATATAGGATACTTGGGTTATCATTTGAATCAGTGGTTTGCCGCACCGCTTGGGGCGCAAGTGGCGGGGGAGTGGAAAGACGGAGTGTTGAACAAAATGCAGTTTGCACATAGAATTATTTTTGAATTTTTATTGATTGCGGTGCTTGTCGGCGTATGGTTGCAACGGAAAAATTTGTCGGTGCTGTTGCTTGCATTTATGTTTGTGTTGAGTTCGGTCGGTTTGGTTTTATATTTGAATATGGCAGACGGAACCAGAGCGGATAGCGAACGGGCGGCGCGTTGGGAAAAATTAACGGATACGATTCCCGGCTTACCGAACTTAACGGAATTGCAGGTTATGTTAAAATTTTATTTCAGTTTGCCCGAAGAAATGCGAGATAAATGGTTAAACGGAACTCAAACTGCGAGCGGTCTAAAAATCCTTTTTGAAAAAAATTTGTCGCCTCCGCGGGCGGTTCACAGAGAAGTTCGCAATCGCGATTATTTCTTTACACCCGCATTTTTATTTTTTGCAATAATGACTGCGGTTGCACTTGGAACGGCATTTTCTGCGAGCCGCAAACCGTGGGTTCAAAAGGCGGTTTCAATCGGTTTATCCGTTGCGTGGGTGATTCCGTTTGTAAGTAATTTTTCAACTCATAACCGTTCAAACGACTATATCGCTCACAATTTTGCGATGAATATTCTAAAGAGCGTTCCGCAGAACGGCATTCTCATAACTTACGGCGACAACGATACCTTTCCGTTGTGGTATATGCAACTCGTGGAAAAATACCGCCGAGATGTTGTGGTGATAAATGAGAGTTTATCCTACAGCGATTGGTATTTGAAACAAATATTTAAGAATTATCCGAATTTGAAACAGGGTGATAATTTAACTCAAATTGTAAAAAATAATTTTCCGTTAACCGATATAAATTTTATGCTTGGAGCAAATCCTTCTGATTACTCGGAAATTTCTTCGGATATGCCGATTACGGGTTTGGTGCGAAGTTTGGGAATGTCGGAGTCTGCGGCTGATTCTGTTTTACTTTTTAATCTTACCGAAAATTTTGTTTATGGCGATTTGAACCCTCGCGGTCAAGAGGCAAATGAACAGACTGTTAGCATTTACCGTTATTTGGCTCATCGTGCACTTGACAGCGAAAACAGAGAAAATTTGACAAAAGAACAATTCGATGTATTGAGAAATTTGACGGAATAGGCAACGGCGAACCTTTTAATTTTTCTAAATTTCACAGAATGGAATATTTCTCCCTTGCACTCGATTTTATTCGTCATATAGATGTGTATTTAAGTGCGGTTATTGAGCAATACGGCGTTTTGGTTTATGGCTTAATCGCTCTTATAATTTTTTGCGAAGTGGGGCTTGTGGTGGCACCGTTTCTTCCGGGCGACTCTATGCTTTTCGCTATCGGAGCGATGTGTGCCACAGGTGCAATGGACATTTCAATTGTGCTTTCTGCTTTTCCCGTGGCGGCTGTATGCGGCGATAACTTCAACCGATTTCTCGGAACAAAAATCGGAGACAGAGCCTTTGCGAGCGGCAACGGTCGTTTTTTCAACACGGCAAATTACAACAAAGCACACAATTTTTTTGAAAAATACGGACCAAAAGCCGTAACAATATGCCGATTTATGCCTTTCTTTAGAACTTTTGTTCCATTCATAGCGGGAATGAGCGGAATGACCTTTCGACAATTTTTTCCTTGGAGCATTTTGGGCGGCACGGGTTGGGTATTTTTATGCGTTTTCGGCGGCTATTTTCTCGGCAATATTCCATTTATAAAAACGCATTTTGAATTGGTAATCATATTTATAATCTGCATTAGTGCAGTGCCTGCAGTGGTGGAGTGGCTGAAGAGGCGTTAAGTTTGTGGTGAACTTTGCATTGCAAGTTGGGAGAAGGGAGAAGGAAAATCTTTCCAACAATAACTCTCAACCTACCACCCACCGCCCAATGTTGCGTTTTTCTTTGTCGAACTCTATTCCGAGTTTAACGATTTTTTTGCCTTGCTCGTTGTATGAGAGTGCATAATTTTTATCGTTAATCTGTTGAAGGGCTTCTTCTGCGGTGCCGTTTGCCTTAAATTCTACCACATACACAAAATCATCAACTTTCAACACCGCATCAATTCTGCCTATAGCCGTATGCACCTGTGCCTCACAATAAATCCCAAGCATTCGCAGCGTGAGCAAAAATATCAATTCATAATAAGATTCAACCTTAGATGCTTCATCATAAGGAATATTATTGTAAAACGGGCGTAATGCCTCAACAAAATTATCTACTTCTCCCGCCTCTAAAGAATCAATTAGTTTAAGCACAAAGGGAGTTTTCTCATCGTTTTTTATATGGATATACAAATCGGCTAAACTGCTTGCAAAACTTGTGCGAACCTCGTCGTTGGGGTAGCCTAAGTTATATGTGCCCCGTTTTTCGTTATATCCTGTAATTGTTAGGTAGCCGGATTGATAAAGCACCGGCACAGCATCCATATTTTCGGAATCAAATTTACGAAAGTCGTCATAAGAGAGAACTTTTTGTTCGAGATTTAAGACATTAATATTTTGCTGTTTAATCAGTTTTATTAAGAATGTAGGGGTGCCGCTCTCATACCAATATGGGATGAATTTTCCTTCACTATTAAAGTGGTGCAATAAGCCAAAGGGATTATAAACCGTGAGAGGTTTTTCAGAGAATCGATAGCCGTTGTAAAAGCGTTTTAATTTGGCGAGATATGCACCGCCTTCCCCACCCGCAATACTATCTATCTCCTCCTTAAAATTCGTTTCCAATTCCTCTTGCGTAATACCGCAAATATCGGCATAGCGAGGATTTAAGGAGAGGTCGGTGAGGTTGTTTAGATCAGAGAATATACTCACCTTGGAGAACTTGGTAACGCCTGTGAGAAACACAAATTTTAGATGTTCATCGGATGCTTTGAGCACGCCATAAAAACCTTTGAGAGCAGAACGAATTGCATCGTGAATATCTTTTTTATCTATGCTGTCTAACAGAGGCTTGTCATATTCGTCTATGATAACCGCTACTTTTTCGCCAAATTGATTGTGCAAATCTAAAATCAAATTGCTGAACTGCACCGACACAACATCGCCCCGTAATTCAATATCGAAACCGTTCGCCGTATTAAGCAAAATATTATGGAGTATCGACTCAAGAACTTCGGAATCTTTGGAAAAATCGCCTGAATTTAACGCAATATGAATCACCGGATGCTTTTTCCATTCCAAAGGGAGTGAATCAATGGCAAGTCCCTTGAATAACTCTCGTCTTCCTTCAAATAACGCACCAAGCGTGGAGCACAAAAGCGACTTACCAAATCGTCTGGGACGGGAGAGAAAAAACACATAACCCGAACCCGACACCAACTCGTGAATGCGGGCGGTTTTATCCACATAGTGGTAACCGTCTTCACGGATAGTGGAGAATGTTTGGATGCCGAGCGGGAGTTTTAGGGGCATTGGGGTAATGTAGTTAATTGTAGAGAACCTCTATTAACCTCGCAAGTGGTTGATAGAGGTTCTCTGAGCGACACAGGCGAACCATCGTTGGTTTTACTTAATGCGGGTTCGCCGTCGTCTCTGAAGAACTCCTTATTTTATGAGATAAAGTTTTGGGGGAGTTCTTCAGAGATTTCCTATAGAGGCGAGTTTCAAACTCTTTATATTTGACCATCAGGAGTATCCATAAAAACGGCATCGGGATCCTCAACGGTAATTGTGGGGCATACTTGAGGACCAACAATACCCGCAACACCGCAATCGACATACACGCCAACTCCGGTCATAGTCTGACCAGTGCCGCCTTCCCAAGTATCAACTTTTGTTATTGGAGTTGTGCCGTCTTGGGAGAAGAATGTGGCACCGCAACGACCATAAGAATTGTTTATAATCACCAAAGGAGCCTTTGCCGTGAGGGAAACTCCACCGCCAAAGGTATTGTTTTTAGTATCCCAAGTGCAAGTGCCCGTGAGCGTGGGGTTTGCCAAAACGCTTGCTTTAATGCTGTCTAACTTATAACCTGATTGTGAGCACTTGGCAATAACTTTTATATTGTTTGTTCCTGCGGCGGTTGTGGCTATTGTTTCGTCATACTCAACTATTCCGCAACGAGATTCATCAGGATTGGTCACTGTTATGCCTTTTGAATAAGCAGGAACTTCACCTATATAATAGTATCCGCTTGAAGACGATATTTCCGTACTGCTCGCTGAAGTGTGAGTGTTTGTCCATTGCATTGCTCCAGTTTTTGCGGGGTTTGGAGGTACTTGTATTTTTAGAGCACAGGCTTGAGTAAATATACCGCTCTTATCGCCTGTACTGCAATATGCAAATGCTTTTACATGATTTTGAGTGGTAGATGTGCCTGCCGTTGCAGAAATTGTAAATGTGGTATCACCTCTGCCATTTTTACCAACCAGTTTACTGCTATTTGCAATGATTTGATCTCCATTTAGCCAAACAACGGTGTCTCTACCATCAATAGCGGGAGTTAAGCCGTTTGCAGGTGTTAATTTTCCATACGCAATGCCTGCAAATACCGTGCAATTTGCATCGGTTGTGCTTATGCTTATCGTTGTTTTATCGCCTGTTAACACGGTTTCGGGTGCCCAAGTGCAGGTGATTGCGGGAGCGGGTGTATATGTATTTGCCACGCTTGAACTGCTTGCCGCAGAACTTGAAGATGTCTTAGAGGAACTCGAAGACGATGAGGATACGCTCGATGAAGACTTTGTAGCGGACGAGGAGGAACTCGGAGTCAATGAGGAAGAACTATTCACCAAACCGGAAGAACTTGATGAAGCAGGACAAAATGCCACCACCGTGCCTATCAAAGCACAAGTCTCGGCACTCAGTGACGAGCAACCGTTAGGTAATTGGCAGTAAACAAGTCCCTGCTCCAAACTTGAAGATGAACTCAATGAGGATAGAGGCTTTATGACTGAACCGCCAGAACAATACTGCGTAGATGGATTATATTCACTACCATTGCATTTGTCATATATCGTAAGCGTAGGCACATAACAAAACTGATCCGGTCTATACCAATCATCTCCGCAGTGGGAATTACTCCTATTGTCGCAGATACATTTGTATTCTTCTCGGTGAGAGGACCTTCCTCACTAAAAGCCACCGAGGCACAGTGGGATTCTCTCTTGTTTAGAAAGCCCATTGTTCTTTATCCCGTTGGTGTTGAACTATTCGATGTAAATGGCGACGGTATCGGCGATTCTCTTAGAATTGCATTCAACAAAAAGTTCCCGAAA
>BNUP01000027.1 GCA_025997455.1 Fibrobacterales bacterium
ATTTTCAAAATCTACATATTGAGCAAAGTATAGAGAGATCGCCCCCAAAACAAAGCCTATAATTGCGGCGTGCTTAAAAAATTGATAAATACGGGACTCGTTCCAACTCTTCGGTAAAAAACTATTTTTCGGTGCGTGCGGAATACCGCCGAGAACGAGCACAAACACGGGCAACACGAGCAAAGACGAAAGCATACTGAAAAGCACACCGAGCGATGCAATTATACCGAACTCATAGAAACCTCTAAAATGCGCCGCCAAAAGCGTTAAAAAAGCCGCAATGGTAGTTCCGCAAGCCAAAACAAACGGTTTAAGCATCTCTTTTTGCGCGTGCTCCAAAACCACTTCAATAGTTGCATATTTGTGCAATAATTTTTGTGCCGTCCCCAAAATGTGAATCGAATAATCTATGCCCACACCGAGAATTATTGTCGCTACAAAAACCGTAAACGGGTTGAGAGTTCCGTAAAAAAGAGCCGTGAGTGCAAGCATAGGAATGCACGCATAGAGCACAGTCGCTATCACCAAAATCGGTCCTTTCACACTGCGGAAAAACACAATCGTCAAAAGGATTATCAACACCAAACTTATGCCAAAAGAAGTTATACTGTCGTTTTGCAAATCTTCAACTTCCTTTAATCCCTCGTAAGTTCCCTCAACCGTAAAGCGAATGTGGCTCGGATATGTTTTTGCGTTTAAGTATTGCAACAGGGAATCCGACCGTGCGAGAATGTGCCCCACAAATTCATAGTCTGTGGAAGGCGAGGCGAGTTTTGCCTGCACCGTTCCGTTAAATAAAATTTTTCCCGTGCTGTCCGGTCTGGGGGAGCCTATAAATCGAGTTTTCAGGTGAGCGGGAACAAATGCTTTGGAATCCCATTCTGCAACTTTTTCTTCTTTTGCGGTATCACTATCGCTCTTAAAAAATGCATCAAACGCACCCGATGCCTCATCGGGCAAACCTAACTCCTGCGGAATGCTCGCATCGAACCAAACCCGATTTTTCTTCTCTTCTTTTTGCACTAAATCAACCACAAAGGGCAAATTTTTCCGCCCGATTTCCAACTGAACTTCTTCCAAATTATCACGAATGCGTTCCAAATGTTCTATGGGCAAATATAAAAGTGCGTTGTCTTTGAAAAATTTATTGTCGTTATCAGTTTGCACCGAAACAAAATCACCTTTCCAATTTTTAATCATATAATTTTTTATTGTATCTTGCAAATCTGCCACAAGTTGAGGGTCTTCGCCCTGAATTGCAATCATAAATCTGTCTGTACTCCCAAATCTCTCAAACGACTCATTTAACGCAATAACGCTCGGAGTATCGCCGGGGAGTAATTTTGCCAAATCTACATCTAATTTCAGTCCGGGATAAACCAAAATCGGAAAAGCACACAGCAGTGCAAGTGCCAAATATGCAAGCAACGCTTTATATTTATTCCTGCAAACTAACGGAACATACCAATTGGAAAATCTTTCTTGAAGTGAGGGTTTTAACGGCATAATGGGGAAAGGTAGAAAAAAAGTGTAAAGTTGAAAGTGGGGAGATGGGAGAAGGGAGAAGGTGGATGTAGGGGCGTGGTTTTAATAAATATATCTGCCCTATTAAAAAGAAACCTGAGATAATCTGTATATACAATGGCAGAAAACCCGCTCTTTTAGAATTGCAGGGAATCGTCATTCTGCACATCTGTCGCAGAATCCAAAAGCATTATTTTTTTTTGGTGTGCTCGGCACACACCGCGTTCACAATTTTTACTCAGTACTCTAACTTACGAGTGCTAAAGCACTCTCTCTCCGAAAGCCAAACTATTAGCTTTCAGTATTGCAGGTTTATAGAGTTGAAAGAGTAAAGAGTAGAGAATAATAACTTTACACTTTTAACTTTCAACTTTACACTCTATTCCCCACTCTCCACTTTCAACTCTTTTCTCCACAAACTCTCCATTACCTTGAAGGAACCTCTAAAAACTCTCTTTGTAACACAATTCCATAGATTTGAGTTTTTAGAGACGACGGCGATACTGCGAGCATTCGCCGCAGGATGACATTATCACCATAAAAACGCAGTTCGCCCATGTCGCTTGGTAACCTCTACCAACCTCTTAGGAGGTTAATAGAGATTACCTTGAAAATATTCCTTTTTTTTTCTATATTTTAAGACACATTTAATTTTTGGGATAAGAGATGAAAAAAAGTTTTGGCTTGCGCGAATGGATTATCGTGGCTGTGGTGTTGCTGTCGGGGTATAGTTTATACCCGTCAATACAATATCATTCCAAACAAGGTGCGGAAAAAGTGAAGTTCGCGAAGGAAAACCCGAAGGTCGTGGATAAGTCGGTTAATTTCGGCTTAGACTTGGCGGGCGGAACAAGTATCATCTTGGAAATAGACAAAAGCGGGCTTAAACCCGATGAAGCCTCCGATATTCAGGAACGGTCGCTTGAAATTATACGGAACAGAGTAGATCAATACGGACTCTCCGAACCGCAAATTTTCCCCTCCGGCGATAACCGAATCGTTGCCGACCTTGCAGGTGTAGATGTTGATGATGCACGCTCTTTAGTCGGCGGAACTGCAATGTTGGAGTTTAAGATTCTTGCGGAGCAAGAGAAGGCGTCTCAAGCATTAACCCTAATAGATAACTATTTAAGGGGAAGGAATTTGAATGTTGCTGATTCAAGCAGAAATTTAAACACAGACTTAGATTCTGCGGCTAAAACCGATACTGCCGCCGCGACTGCCGCCGCCGATACCTCCGCTAAATCCGTTGAAAAAGAAAGCGATGAATTAACAGACGAGGCTCTGTTACTCGGAGGTAAAACCGAGAACAGCACAACGGAAATTTCCGACACAAATTCTGCAAAACAAACAACAAACGATGCCGCATACATAAACCCCGAAAGACCATTTACGGGTTATTTGGTGAGTTACGGAAACGACCTTGCAGTGGAAGAAGGTTTTGTTTCGCGGGTGCAGGCTATTTTAGATATACCGGGGGTGCAAGCCCTAATTCCGCGCGATGTGAATTTTGCTTGGGGTCGCGGCTTTGAGACACAACAAAACGGAAATAAATTAAAGAAGTTATTCATACTCAAACGGCGTGCCGAAATGGACGGAAAGGAAATTGCAACTGCAAGCCCCTACCGCATATCAGATGGTTTAAGTTCGGGTCAAGTTGCCGTATCCCTGCGGTTTAAGGGAATGGGTCCCAAAAAATTTGCGAGCATAACTGGGAATAATGTCGGTAAGCAAATGGCTATTGTGCTCGACGGTCAGGTGATCAGTGCACCGTCTATCAAGGATAGAATCCCCAACGGAGAGGCACAAATTACGGGTTTAGACGATATGGCGGAGGCTACCCAATTGGCTGTAGTTTTGCGTGCGGGAGCATTGCCCGCACCTATGAAAATTGTTGAATTACGAAATGTCGGTGCATCGCTTGGAGTTGAAAACATTAAAGCGGGTTTTGGCTCGGCGTTAATAGGCTTTGCGATTTGCCTTGTGTTTATGATATTCTATTACCGTTTTGCGGGCTTGGTTGCAAATGTGGGCATATTTGTAAATATGCTTATGATTGGAGCGGCACTTTCGCTTTTCCACGCGACTTTAACTCTGCCGGGCATTGCGGGTATGGTGCTCACGGCGGCTATGGCTCTCGACTCAAATATCATTATTTACGAACGAATAAGAGAAGAATTGAGGGCGGGGCAAATGGCTCGAATGGCGGTGGCTAAGGGCTACGAAAAGGCATTCAGTGCAATTTTAGATTCTAATGTAACTACATTCTTAGTCGCATTTATCCTATACAAAATAGGCACCGGACCAGTTAAAGGTTTTGGTTTAACTCTTATGGTCGGTATTGCGGCATCGTTATTCTCCGCACTCACCGTAACAAGGGCAATTTTCGATATTAAACTTTCCAAACACGATTCCAACAGTTTAAATGTCGGTAAAGGAATTAAGTGGTTGCAGGAGGCAAAATTTCAAATCGTCTCAAAACGCGGATTGTGGGCGAAACTCTCTATCGGTTGTTGCGTGGCGGTTATTGCCGTGTGTGCCATAAAGGGTTTTGAATACAGTATAGATTTCACGGGCGGTTTGGTTTATACGGTGCAATATAAAGATGGTGATGACCACTCTGCCGACTTAAAAGATGCTTTTGGCAAGGGTGATTTGGGAGATGTATCCATTCGCAAGTTGGGCGGAACTTCGCTGAATCAATATATGTTGAGCATTCAAACCGATGAGTCAAATGAGGATGCGGTTAAAGAGACCACAGAAAAATTAGTCGGAGTTTTGGCAAATGTCAGTTCGCCTGAAATTGTAGCGGAAGATGTTGTTGGTCCTACCATCGGAAAGGAACTTCGCTTTAATGCAATTTTGGCGATAATTTTGGCGTGGATAGGTATCGGTATTTATATTTGGGCGCGGTTCGGTAAAATGGGCTTGGGTTTTGGTGCAGGTTCTATTGTAACGCTGATTCACGATTCCATTTTGTGTTTGGGAGTTATAAGCATTTTCAAATTGCCCGTAGATGGTGCAATGATAGCGGCGTTCCTCACTATGATCGGTTATTCAATTAACGACACTATAGTTATTTATGACCGAATTCGCGAGAATAAAATGCTCGCAAAGGAAACGCTTGAAGACAGGATAAATATATCCATAAATCAGAGTTTCTCCAGAACAATTATCACTTCACTTGCAACTCTTTTTGTGTGCGTTGTGCTTGCGCTTATGGGCGGTTCGTCAATTCGCGACTTTGGAATTGTAATGGCGGCAGGTGTTGTGATTGGAACTTATTCCTCTATATGCATTAGCGCGCCGTTCTTGGTGTGGTGGAGCAAAAAGTTTAAGAGAGGAATGGGGTAGGATGGAGTGTGTTGATACTTTATTCGGCAAGGAATTTAGGTATGTCAATGGCAACCTGATGAAGCAAAATAGCGATAACTTGCTAGACCAATATTTTACAAAAAAAGAATTGGCGAGTTATCTCTACGACAAAGCGAATGAAGTTATTTCAGAGTATGAAAATGACATTAGCAAGTATCAGTGGTTAGAACCAAGTGTTGGAGAGGGATGTTTTTTTGACTTGTTGCCGAAAGAGCAAAAAATAGGAGTTGATATTAGCCCTCTGCGAGATGATATAATTAAGAGCGATTATTTGCAATATAAACTTCCAGATAAAAAACTTATTGTTATAGGAAATCCTCCGTTTGGGCATCGCGGAGTTATGGCGTTGAATTTTTTAAATCATTCTCAAAGTGCGGAATATGTGTGTTTTATTTTGCCTATGTTTTTTGAAAGTAAGGGTAAGGGATCTATTAAATATAGAGTTGACGGTCTCAATTTAATTTATTCCGAACGACTTCCAAAAAATTCTTTTTATATTCCAAATACAAATAAAACTGTTGATGTAAAATGCGTATTTCAAATTTGGAGCAAAAATCACAGGTTGGAGAATAAAGAATTTAGTTGGTATAATAATAAAGACAAAGAGCCGTTTGCTAATGTGATAAAAGTTTATACAGTTTCGCTTGCAAAAAAAAGAGAATGCGGGAAAAAATGGATTTTTGAAAAAAATGCAGATTTTTATATATCTTCAACTTTTCATACAAAAATATCCATTGTGAAAAATTTTGAAGAGGTAAAATACAAATCGGGAGTAGCAGTAGTTTTTACTACAAAAAATAATGAAATAAAAAGAGCAATAAAAAAATTATTTGAGAAAGTTGATTGGACTAAATATGGAAGTTTAGCGACTAATTCTTGCTATCATATTGGAAAGTCAAATATATTTCAAGTGTTAAAGGACAATGCGAAGGAGTATTTTTAAATGAAAAAAATATTTGTCGATGGGCAGGAAGGCACAACCGGTTTGCAAATTCGCGAGCGGTTAGCAGTTCTTAAAGGCATTGAACTTTTGGAAATTGAACCTGAATTGCGTAAAGATATTAAACGCAAAACCGAGTTGTTGAACTCTGCAGATGTCGCTATTTTGTGCTTGCCCGATGATGCGGCAAAAGAATCGGCATCTCTTGTCACAAATCCCAACACCGTAATAATAGACACGAGCACTGCACACCGCACAAATGAAGATTGGGATTACGGACTGCCCGAACTCTCAAAGTGTCATTCACAAGCGATAAAAAATTCCAAACGGATAGCGAATCCGGGTTGCCACGCCACAGGTTTTTTGCTTGCGGTTTATCCTTTGCTCGCTAAGGGAATTTTGAAGAGAGACGATAACTTATCCTGTTATAGTTTAACGGGTTATAGCGGCGGCGGTAAAAAGATGATTTCCGATTATGAAAATCAATCTGCAACTTTGCCTCCCAAAATATACGCTCTCAACTTGCAACATAAACATTTACCTGAAATGCAAAAAATTGCAGGCTTAATAAATCCGCCTCTGTTTAACCCGGTTGTGGGGCATTTTTATAAAGGTATGATTGTCAGCGTTGCACTTTTCAATTTAGATTTCGACTTGGTCAGAGACACATTAAAAGAGCATTATAAAAATTCCGAATTTGTAAGCGTTGCAAACAGGGAGGAAAATCCAAAAGAGTTATTCCCCACAATGTGCAACGACACAAATAACGCTAAGGTTTTCGTCTTCCAAAACGGCGAGGTTTCGAGTTCTTTGGGGCAGGGTTCTTTTGGTCAGATTTCTGTTGTTTTGGATAACCTTGGGAAGGGTGCGAGCGGTGCGGCGGTGCAGAATTTACTTCTTGCTTTGCCCCGCTGATTATCATAAAGTCATTTTCACCTTTTAACACATTGACTTTCATCAACTTCACCTTAATTTTATCACCCCGCTTAAAACTGCGCCCCGTTCGTCTGCCAACCAAAGTTCCTCTAATTTGGTTATACACATAAAAATCACCCGGAATATCGCGCAAATGCACTAAGCCGTCGGCGAGTGCAACCGTTTCATTTGAAATAGAAATGAAAATTCCAAATTCCTCTATGCCCTGAACTTCCGCATTGAATGTTTGCCCTATTTGATTTTGCAACAGATAACTTGCACATAGTTTTAAAGATTTTCTTTCCGTTTTTTGATTTTTAATTTCCGACTCGGTTAAGCCGTCGCACAATTCGGCGGTGTATCCGTCTTTCACCTTTCCGCTTTTTTTACCCGCCGCCTTTGCCAATTCTCTGTGGCACCACAAATCCGCGTATCTTCTAATGGGTGAAGTGAAATGTGCGTAGTCCTTCCAATGCAGTGCAAAATGTCCGAGCGGATCTGCCGAATACTTAGCCTTTTGCATACTCCGCAGAATTTTATTTATTAAAAGAGGATTGTCCTTTGCCTTTTTCACCAAGTGTGCATATAAATTGAATACCCTTTTGTCTTGGGTGTTTTGAGTATTGTAATCCTTTAACAATTTATTCGGGTCTATGGGCGAATCAAAAAATAAACTCGGTTCGGACTTCATAAGTTCCGCGATGTCTTCGGGGTCGGGAGCCTCGTGCGTGCGGTAAATTCCCGCGAGTTTGCGTTTTTGCAATTCGAGCGCACAGCATTTATTTGCGGCGAGCATACATTCCTCAATCCACGAATTACTTATGTCGCCTTTTCTCGGAACGATTTTTATCGGTTCTCCGTTTTTCCCGAATTGACATTGATATTCAAGCGAACCCATTTCCATAAGTCCGTTTTTTGTGCGCTGCTTTTTTAGGAGATCCGCAACCTTTGAGAGTAAGTATATGTCTTTATCTTTTTTGTCCAAAAGTTCCACCGCCTGCCTGTAAGTTATTGAACGGCTGACTTTGATTAAGCCTTTTGCAAAACGATATTTTTCAATACGGCATTTTTTATCGAGTGTGATAATGCAACTGAAAGAGTATCTGTCTTCGCCTTCAACAAGTGAGCATAAATCCGCCGAGAGAATTTCGGGCAGCATAGGGAACGAACCCCAAGGAAGGTATTGGGTGAAGGCTCGTTTTTCCGCCTCTTTATCAAGTGCGGAACCTGCCGCAACAAAATGAGAAACATCTGCAATATGCACTCCCAAAATAAAACCGTTGCGGGTTTCTTCCACGCTTATTGCATCATCGTGATCTCGTGCTCCATCCGGATCTATGCAGATTATTTGCAGGTGGCTAAAATTTTCTCGTTGTGTATTGTGATTTCTCTCTGCCCCTACCGTAATTGCGGGCACCGACCCGCAACCTCCTCTTTTCTCTCTACTCTTTGGGCGACCAATGGTCGCTCCTACAAACCTTTCTTCCTTTTTCGCCCCAACGGCTTTTTTAAATCTCTTAATTTCTTCCTCAACATTTTTAGGGAAACCAATCGGTAATTCCGCCGATATTTCAAATTGTGTTTTTAACGAATTAAAATTTTGCATTATGGAAAGGTAGAAACTTTGCAGTGCAGGGGTATAGGGTGTGGGGTGTGGGGTGTGGATAACTCGGCGGTGCAGGTGGGGGAGAAGGGAGTGTAAAGTTGAAAGTGTGGCACTTACCATGCCTTTGCACTATGCCCCTTTGGAAAATCCAAAATGCTCACATTTAAAACATCGGGCTGTTTCAAAACAAAAAGTCCGAGATTTAGGGCGTGGTCAATCTGCTGTTTATCGGCAAAGGCAAATGTCATTGCTCCCACGGTTCGGCTATGCTAACCGAGCGTTGGTTGTCCCTTGGGGGTTATGGGGAGGCATACGCTAAATCATATAATGTTTCAGGTGCAACATCAACTAATCCATCACCCCAAACCAAAGTACCTAAATCATTATCTATTTTAAAATTTTCAAAAAAATATAAGTCGGAAAAATAATTAAAAACTCCACCTAAAGATAAATACCTATGAAAATCAACAATACCTTTATGACCATCATCAAAACACATCTCTATTTTATAATTGCCAACAATTTTCGCAGAAACAACATCATGTAACATAAGTCCTCCTATTGTAAAGGAACAATCCTCAGGCATAAATTTTCCCTTTCTTCTAAATATATAAAAATAAAACACCCGCCATCCGTAGGGGCGGCATTTATGCCGCCCACAGGGTTGCATAAAAGCACCCCCTACCGAAAACCAAAATCGACGGGCTCTCACTTCTCCCCACTTTCAACTTTACACTTTTTTCTACCTTTCCCGAATGGAAAAAATTGCAAGGCAAATCGCAGAAAGGGCACGAATTGCTTCGCTCGGTTTAAGAGTGCTCGGCACAGAAACGAGGAATGAGGCTTTGCGTGAGGTTGCAAAACAAATTCGTGCAAGGGTGGTGGAAATTCAAGCGAAAAATGATTTGGATATTGCAACGGCAAAAGAGGCGAATTTAAAAGATTCGTTTATAGACAGACTCACGCTAACACCAAAACGCATAGAGGAAATGGCTGCTGGTGTGGAAGAAATTGCAGAATTTGGAGACCCGCTCGGTAAAATTTTGGAGCATCGCATTCTAAAAAACGGAATCGATATAAGCAGGGTGAGTGTGCCGCTCGGTGCTATACTTTTCATTTACGAGAGTCGCCCGAATGTCACTATAGACGGTGCCGCTTTGTGCTTTAAGTCGGGAAATTCGGTGGTTTTGCGCGGGGGAAAAGAATCCTTGCATTCAAGCGAATTTTTGGCGGAATTATTCGGCGAGGTGCTCGCAAAATTTGGAATTTCAAAGGACAGCGTTCAATACATAAACAATCCAAACCGAGAATTACTTTCGCAATTGCTGAAACAAAATAAATATTTAGACTTGGTAATTCCCCGCGGAGGCGAAGGCTTAATTCGAGCGGTTACCGAGCAGTCTTCTATTCCCGTGATAAAACATTTTAACGGAATTTGTCATATTTATGTGGATAAAAGTGCAAACTTTGAGAAAGCGGCAAAAATTATTTACAACGCAAAAGTGCAGAGACCAAGCGCGTGTAATTCGGTAGAAACACTCCTATTTCACAAAGACATTTCAAAAGAAAATATTGAAGTTGTTTTGGGCGTTTTAAAAAACGCAGGGGTGGAATTGCATTTTGATAAATTCGGAGTTGAATATTTAGATTTGCAAATTTCCGTGTGTTTTGTGAGCGATGTAAAGGAGGCGTGTGAGCATATTGAAAAAAACGGCAGCCATCATACCGATGCCGTTATTGCAGAAAATGTTTCCGTGCTCAATTTTTTTGCAAACAATGTGGATAGTTCAAGCGTTATGCTGAATGTGAGCACCAGATTTGCAGATGGCGGGCAATACGGACTCGGTGCAGAAGTGGGAATTTCCACCGATAAACTCCACGCTCGCGGTCCTATGGGAGTTGAAAGTTTGTGCAGTTATAAATGGATACTAAAAGGAAACGGACAAGAAAGAGTATGAATACAAAACTCAAATTTAATTCTCAGGGGCTAATCCCCGCAATTGTGCAAGATGTGAGAGACTGCACGGTTTTAATGTTCGCTTGGATGAACGAGGAGTCGTTTAAGCAAACGATGGAAATTGGCGAAATGGTGTTTTGGAGCAGGAGCCGAAAGGAAATTTGGCACAAGGGCGCAACCAGCGGAAATTTTTTGAAAGTGCATAGTTGGAGTGCGGATTGCGATAATGACACTCTGCTTTTTAAGGTGAGTGTTATGGGTAGCGGAGTAGCATGCCACACAGGAGAGCGGAGTTGTTTTCACAATTTTTCGGACATAAAAAATGCGGGCGAGGCGTGAATTTTTCGGACATAAAAAATGCGGGCGAGGCGTGAATTTATCGGACATTAAGGGATTTGGAAAGGGAACAAAAGGACTTGCCGCGTTGCAGGCGGCAGGCATAAATTCGCTTTTGGATTTTTTAAGATATTTTCCGAGAACTTATATTGACCCTAATAAAATAACAAAAATTGCCGACTTAAAAGTAAATGAAGAAAGAGGAACTGCTCCTGATGTTATAATAGGGCAGGTCAATCAAACAAAAAATGACAGATACGGCAACCGCCCTTTTGAAGTGCTGCTCGGCGATGATACGGGAAATGTGAAATTGACATTTTTTGGAGCAAAAGAACATTGGCAGAGAGAATTAAAAGAAGGAGAAAAATTTGTTGCTATAGGGAAACTCAGGAAAAATAAATTTGGAAATTTTTTTGACAGAGAGATAATTCAAAGTTTAGAAAAATTTTCGGGAAAATTAATTTCAATTTACACTATAACCGAAAAAATGAGCGATGCGAGAATTGACAGCAAAGCATTGACAAAAAAATACGAAGAATTATTTCAAAAAAATTTATCGCTCATATTAAAATCGGAAGAAAGATTATATCCTCAAGAAATTTTAGAATACTTAGAAATTTCAAACGAATTGGAACTTTATAAAAAACTGCATTTACCGCAAAGCGAAGGCGAATGCTATTCCGCAAAAAAAAATATAAGCAAATTAGAACTTTTGCCATTTTGTTTGCGAATGGCGAGACGGCGGCGGTTGTTGTTAAATTCGGGCGTGGCACGAAAATTGGAAAATGAAAAAATGTTGCTTGCGGAAAAATCGTTGTCTTTTGAATTGACCGCAGGGCAAAAAAATGCATTGTCGCAAATTAAAACGGGACTCGAAAGTTCTCGGCAATTTCACGCACTTTTGCAAGGCGATGTGGGAAGCGGAAAAACGGTTGTTGCGATATTATCTATGATAGGAGTTTGTGCAGGAAGGGCAAATGGTGAGGTAAATTTGCAATCTGCAATTATGGTTCCTACCGATATTTTGGCGAGGCAGCATTTGGCGAGTATGTCGCCGCTTTTTGAAAGAGTTAATTTGAAAATCGCTTTGCTCGTTGGAGCGATGTCTGCACCTGAACGCCGCAAAATTCTACTTGGCTTAAAAGACGGCAGTATAAACGCGGTTATAGGAACTCACGCATTATTCTCCGCAGAAGTGGAATTTGCAAACTTAGGTTTTGTGATTATCGATGAACAACACAGATTCGGAGTTTCGCAAAGGGAAAAGTTGCTTGCAAAAGGTGATAAACCCGATTTGCTCGTTATGAGTGCAACACCAATTCCCCGCTCTCTCGCAATGACTTTTTACGGAGATTTGGAAAATATAATTCTCGCAGAAAAACCGCCGGGGAGAAAAGAAGTTGAAACGAGAATTGGAGATAACTCCGCAAGTAATCGAGAAAAAATGAAAACATATTTATACGCACAATCACAAAAAGGGAACAGGTGTTATTGGGTGGTGAGCAGGGTTCAAGAAATATCGGACGGCGATGGGAGAAATGTTGAGGCAAAAACCGTAGGTGATATTTATAACGAATTAAAGGAATTTAAGTCGGATTGGAAAGTCGCGGCGGTTCACGGACAAATGTCGGAGGAAGAACGGGATAAAAATTTAACTGCATTTGCAAACGGCGAAATCTCTTTGATAGTCTGCACAACGGTAGTAGAAGTCGGCGTAAATGTGCCTGAGGCAAATTTGATGGTTATAGATAAACCCGAACAATTCGGGCTTAGCACTCTTCATCAATTAAGAGGGCGCATTGGGCGCGGAAACGAACAAGCGACTTGTTTTTTATTCTGCGACACCGCCAACCACGCTCACGACCGCCTCACAAAATTCGCATCTACCACAGATGGATTCAAAATTGCAGAACTCGATTTGGAAAACAGAGGTGCAGGAAATTTGGAAGGCAGCGACCAAAGCGGCAAATGGATTTTGCGTTGGTTCGATTGGAAAGACAGTCAGCCGCTTATAGAAAAAACCATCACCGTTGCAAACGAAATTTTAGACAACAAACCGAACTTCCCGCCCGAAACTTTGCAAAAAATCCAGAGTTGGTATAACGACAAAAAATTTGAAAACATAGAAGACGGAGTGCATTAAAACTACTCTCTATTTTTTATACAGAGGATTTCATTCCAAATCGTTAGAGTTAAAGGTGATAATCACGCCATCCGAAATCGAGAAGTTAAACTTCGTGAAAACTGTGCCGCCAGATGACGCCGTTCTCAATTGTATATCATACACGCTTTGCTCTGATAAAGTTTTAGAAAGAGTGTAGGTTGTAGATTTTCCATCGGATAAGCACGAGCCAACATCGCTTCCCCAAGCGGCAGATGTTGGGGATTTTATATACATATAACAAACACTATACCCTGTGTTGTTTTGGATAACAATAACCGGCGAACCAATAAGAGGATTATCGGCATTCGCTCTGGTAAAAGTTATAACTTCGCCACCAGATATTGTTACATTTCTTTTGGTGTATGTAGCAGTTGGATTAGAGGATGTTACTTGAATGTCGAATACCGTATAATTTGACGGAGGAATTGAGATGGTTTTAGATAAATCGTAATTATTTGAAATACTGCCTAAATCTGCTCCCCAATCCGATGAAACAGATGGTTTTATATAAATATCGTCAATGCCAACGCCTATTCTATTTTGAATGGTTATGGTTGGTAAATTGCTTCCATCATCTAAATCGCTTGCGGTAAAGGTAATTATCATACCATCCGAAACAGTCACTCTATATTTTCTAAAAGAATAACCGCCAGATGACGCCGTTCTCAATTGTATATCATACACGATTTGCTCTGATAAAGTTTTAGAAAGAGTGTAGGTTGTAGATTTTCCATCGGATAAGCACGAGCCAACATCGCTTCCCCAAGCGGCAGATGTTGGGGATTTTATATACATATAACAAACACTATACCCTGTGTTGTTTTGGATAACAATAACCGGCGAACCAATAAGAGGATTATCGGCATCCGCTCTGGTAAAAGTTATAACTTCGCCACCAGATATTGTTACATTTCTTTTGGTGTATGTAGCAGTTGGATTAGAGGATGTTACTTGAATGTCGAATACCGTATAATTTGACGAAGGAATTGAGATGGTTTTAGATAAATCGTAATTATTTGAAATGCTACCCAAATCAGAACCCCAATCCGACACAGCAGAAGGTTTTATATAAATATCGTCAATACCAACACCTATTCTATTTTGAATGGTTATGGTTGGGAGGTCGTTTCCGTTGTTCAAATCACTTGCGGTAAAATTAATTGTCATTCCATTAGAAACTGTTATTTTATATTTTCTAAAAGAATAATCTCCACTAGATGTTCTTAATTGTATATCATACACGCTTTGCTCTGATAAAGTTTTAGAAAGAGTGTAGGTTGTAGATTTTCCATCAGATAAGCACGAACCTACATCGCTTCCCCAAGCCGAAGAAGTTGAGGATTTTATATACATATAACAAACGCTGTATCCCGTGTTATTTTGAATGGTTATGATAGGTTTTATGTCCGTAAGTGTAGAGTCTCCGTCACTATTAGACGAATAATTCCCACCTCCGCTACTGCTGGATGAATCCAATTCTTCCGGTGTGGGTAATCCACCACATCCAACTAAGAATGCAAGAGAAAATACGGAAATCGTGCGAAAAGCAATTTTTTTAAGAACCTTCATAATTATCTCCTTTTCTTTACCGGTGTCTTTTTGACCTTTGAATCCATTTCCAATGGAGGAACCCGTTGAACTTGTTGCTTAGTAAACTCTGTTCTTGTATCGTATCTAAATCCAAGCGAAACAGAAAAATACCCTTTATTTTTATTAGAATCAATGTTACCTGTATTTTTATTTGAAACTATGTGATATAGTCCCTCCAAAACAAGAAAATTTCCAGCTGCAATCCCTACACCAATAGGAAATTCCATTCCATAAGAACTACTCGCTGAAGATTTTTTACCATTTCTACTAAAATCTAATCCATTATGAAACATTCCTATTCCACCGGATAGGAAAAAAACATTTACTGGATATAACCTTAAAAAAACATTCCCATTTATAGAAGGAGTCCAAGAAATGCTGTCTGCATTATATTTTTTTCTAATTACCTTTCTATCCGGAGCACCTGCTATGCTTAAATTTATTCCAAAATGGAAAATATCAAAAGAACCTTTATAAAATTCAACATTAGGAACAAAAAGACCTCCTACCGATGTAAAATTATCATCTATGTAGTTCATGCCCAATTGCACTCCGCCACCAACTGTAACTGCCCCCTGCCAACCGTTTAATTTCCTTTCTCTTTCTTCTGCCTCAATTCGTCTCGCATTCTCTCTCTGCCACTCCATTTCCGCAATAATTTCTGCTTGCCGTTCTTTTTCAACTTTTTCCGCTACAATTCTCGCCTTTTCTGCCTTATAGGCATTCGAAATTTCATGAGTATATTCAGTTGTTTGTTTTTCTATCAATTTTATAGGAATATTTTCTTTGCCATACTTGCTATCGCCAATTGTTATTTGACTGCAAACGGGCACTTTACCTACAAACGGAGTCTCACCAATTTTTTCATTATTTGCATATACATTTACTATTTGAGGCTTACCTTCGTCTTCCACAGTCAAATCTAAACCGGACATTTTAGGTTGCAACACGGGAGCAAATTCAATAGTTTTATTTTTAACAACTATAGCCGTTGAAGTTGAAGTTCCATAACAATCACTTTTTATAGTTACCTTGTATTTACTTGGCAATAAATTATTCTCGCCAATTATCCCTGAATTTTCTCCAATCAAAACATCAATATTTCCGCCTAACCACACACTGGAATTAGCGGTCGGAGTTATTTTTAATGTGCCGAATAGCGGTGAAAGTTCCAAATTTATTCTTTGATTGTTTGCATTAACATCTACTGTTTTTTTTGCAGGTTCATAATATTCATTTAACGCTACAGCAAAAACATGCTTTCCTCTCGATATGTTAAAAGAGCAAGGAGTTTGGGAACAACTGCTAAGAGGAGTTCCATCTACGGTTAATATCGCTCCGCTAGGATTTGAACTGACATTTACAATGTGCTTACTTGGTTTCCCAATTTCGAAACCGCCACTTTCAGTAGTAACGCCGAAAATTCCGGCATCGCCTAACAAACCGCCCGCTCCGGGAATTTTGCGGAACAAATCTGCGGTTCTGTCGCTTTTAATTATATTCACTATTTGATAAACATTTTTAACATCGCTTGGAGGAACTTTATCCAAAATATTGCCGTCTGCCACATTATAAAGTTCCATTCCAACAGAATAATCTTCTCCAAACTGTATCACTTGCACCTGAGCGACATAATTTGCACTAACCTTTTTACCAATATCGGCTATGCAACTTGCTTCTTTACATACTTTTACATAATTATCTACATTTCCCAATCGTTGTATAATGGTATTCTGACTCATTACATTGAAATTTTGTCCGAGAACTTCAACCGCTTTTGCCTGAAATTCATCGGTCAGGCGTTTTTGTTCATCGGCGCTTAGCATACTTGCATCTACAGGCAGCACAGCAATGCTCATCTTCTGCCCTTGTGCAAAGGCAATGGAACATAAAATTAGAACGATGTAGTAAATTTTGTTCATTTCCCTTTTTTCTCCAATTTAGGTCCGCTGTGTGCTCCTGAGACCGCCAAATTCCAATAACTCGGTGCAAGTTTAGTATAATCAGTTTTTAATTTGATATCTCCGCTTGAATCTATTGTTCCCCAAGTATCATCTGCAAATTGTACAAGCGCCCTTTCATTATAAAGTGGATAAGCATATTTAAATGGAGTCCTAATTGGATAATTTCCTTTTTTACCAATAAAAACCCAGACTCCATTATATTTCACAGGGGCAATGCTGTTGTTAAAAAATGGATTTGATTCTTCAAATATAGCATTTATGACAACTTGTCCTTTATTATTTAGCCAACCCCATTTTTTTGTACTCTTATCTTGAAAGCGAAATAAATCTCCATCAGAAATAAGCAATTCAATAGTAGAATTTAAATTTATAGCAATACCGCCATTTTTATTTATTGTTCCCCAACTTTTGCCTTTTTTAACAACAGCCAAACCGTTTTTAAATCCTTTAACCTCATCATATTCACAACTTATTGCTAACTTTCCCGCATTATTTATAAATCCGTATTTTCCATTATCGCATTTCACTCCGGCAAATCCTTCTTGGAAACGGTTTCCATCAACATAATAAATTCCTCCTCCAATAAAATTAAACCGCTTGTCCACATAACTCTGCTTGCCATAAGCGGAAAATAAAGCATATCCCTCATAAAAAGACCAAACCGCATCAATACCCATAGGCGTTTCAGGATTCTTATTTCCTTTATTATCTATTAATTTTATGTCATCGCCATTCAAAACCCAAGCAACACCTTCTTTGAATTGAGTTGCCAAATCATAGCAGCAAGCGATTTGATTTCCCAGTGTATCTATAAATGCGTAGGAGTCATTTTGCAACTGTACCATTGCCAACCCTTCACTAAACATATAGGCATTTTTAAATATTGCATTCGTTATCGATTTACCGCTTAAAGAAATGTATTTGTAAAGTCCATTTTCTGCTTTTACCGGAATATATGCGAGTTCCGGAGCGGTTATTTTTAGTGATGAGAAGGAATTGTCAGATGCATTAACAGTGCTTTTGTCTATACTACTTTTGTTTATACTTTCTGGTGTTGAGTTCAATTGTTCTATTTTCGTTGCAAAAAAAATAGGTTTCAAATAAACAATAAGAGAAATAACGCAAAGCATTCCTATTATTGCGATAATTAAAAATCTATTGTTATGAGTCAATTTAAATTTTTCTATATAATATTGCGCCTCCGTATTATTTGGATTAATTTTCAGTACTGATTTAAAATCGGCAATAGCCTTATCTTTATTTTTCTTTATCACATACAAAAGTCCTCTATTAAAATATGCTTCTTCAAAATTTTGATTTAAACGAATTGCTTCCGTGTAGTATTCAATAGCCTTATCATTTTGCTTACAGTTTAAACCTAAAGTATAAGCCTCTCGTGCGGAATTTTCAGTCATATTTGCTCCTTTGATTTAGTTGAAACATTAAGAGATTCTACTAGCGTTTCTGTTTCTCTTTTGCGTTTTATTAGTTCTGATACTTCTGCCATACCATCATTAAAATTATCTATCCAATTGCTTCGTATTTCTTTAACGCTAGAAGAAGCATCTATATATGCAGTTCTTTGTTGCAGAATTTTAGTCAATTCAATTTCCTGTTTGATAATTTCTTCATCGCTTGAATTAGTATCAATGCGTGCAGTAATTTGTTGTTGTGAATTTAAAGGAATTTCAATTTTTTCATTCTTTAAAACAAGTGCAAAGGTTCCGGCTATCGCCGCGATTGGCACGGTAAATAACGCCGCAAATCGAGCAAACATCTCTTTTATATTCTTTTTGCTTTCATAAATATTATCATTTATAATTGTTCTTTCTGCTTCAAGCGTTTTTAATAAATGTTCAGATTGTTCAATAGAACCTTTATCTGCAAAAGGAATTTTTAATAAATCTGCTGCAATACGCAAATCATCTGCATTTACTTTTTTTTGCATTTCTAATTTCTCTCTAATTTTTGAGTTTTCTATAGAATGTTTTTTTAATTCTTTTATATAACTTGCCATTATTCATTCATTTCCCATTGTTTAATTTCATTTGAAAAATTTTCATATTCTTCTATCTGTTCTTTATAAAATTCTTTATAATATTCATTTACAATTCCAAATAAATTTTCACGACCTGATTTTAAACTTAAGAACAGATTCTTGGTTTCAGTCTTATGCAGTTTGTTTTGTTTTAAATACCCTTTTACTTTTACCAATAGTTCATTTATAGAAGAAAATATTTGATTCAAAACTTCATTAAGTGCTTGTTTTTGTTTTGCTATAAAAATTGCATTTTCTTGTGATTTTATAACTAAAGTATTTTCATTTTCCGTATCAAAAAATTCATTATTTATATTATTATCTTTTAAGAACTCTCTCAACTCAAGTCTTTTTAAATTGAGTTCTTCGCTTTCTAAATTAAATTGCTTTATTTTTTCAAATATTTTGTTTTTAGCATTATTAAATTTTTCTAATGATATTTGCGAACTGATATTTAATAATTTTGTATATCCCGCTTTGTCACTCAAAATAGTTTCTAAATCTTCATTTGTAGGCGAATCATATGAAGCGTTTCCATTTTCCCATTTACATATTTTCACTTTGAATGGTTTTAACATACCTTCAAAAATCATCAGCGTGTTGCCCGGTTCAAAAGTTGTCATTTGCTCTAACTGAATCGGATTTGCAGACATTGTGCTCCCGAGCAAATTTCTATCATCTTCTGCCGTTAGTCGATGTCCAATTTTTAATCCTGTATTTTTTATAACTTCCGGCGCCATAGCGGTTGGTAATTGATCCGCTATTATTATCCCTTCTTTTAAAGCACGAACTTCTGCAAGCATTTTCACAATATAAGCGGTAGCCGCAAGTTTTGGATTGGCATCTTCGCCGGTTGCCTCTTTTGCCTCAGGTCCTATTAAATTATGCGCTTCCTCAAAAAATATAACATGCCTTAATTTTTTTACGCTTGCTTGTTTTATCACTTTTAAACTTTCTCTTATTAAAGTTGATAAAAGCAATGTTAAAAAATTAGCAGTACCGGAACCCATTGCCTCAAGTTCAATTAAAGAAGGAACATTTAGCCATTCTTCCGGTGAAAGAGAACTTTTTGACACATCAAAAACATCTCCCATTTCCCTTCTCAATAAACTGCCAATCCGAACTTGCAAAATACTTCTTAAATTACCTTTTATATCTCCTTCGTAATCTGTTTTTTCCACTTCCTCCGCCAATTTTCCATATAATTCGCTCATTGTCGGATAAGGCAGTTTTGCTTCGTTTATACTATCCGGATACCACCCTTTATCTTTATAAACCGCTTCAATAGCACTATCTATAATAAAAGGAGCAGGTGGTGCAAGCGAAAAGGCTCCTTCAAACACAGCCATAAGATTTCTAATATGCTCAGACAAAGACATTCCGCATGGAAATTCAAAAGGATTTATGTGCAAAGGAAAATAAGTACCGGAAGAAGGCGAAAATATCAATAATTCTTCCATCCCATCAATTTTTGCAAGTGCTCTATACTCCCTTTTTGCCGGTTCCAATATCAAAAATGGAATTTTATGCACCTTCCATAAAGAAGATGAAATGTGAAGCATAGTGTTAGTTTTTCCTGAACCAGGAACACCTGCCAAAAATGCATGTTTATTTAACAGAGCAATAGGTAAATTAACAGAATAGCCGTTTTCATCCTCACCCAAATGCAATCCGGATTCTTCTATTTTAGGTGCAGTTTCTTTTGAAATTTGTATTACTTCTCCGTCATACAATGCAGGAAAAGAGAAAAAAGAACGAAGTTCATTCAACAAAAATAAATTTGGCATAAACTTTAATTGCTTTACGGTATTTTCGCCAGAAACATCAACCACTTTATCCATAGAACAATAAACTGTTATTTTTTCATCTAAATTTGAAAAGACTTTTATCGAATAGTTACCTCTTTCTAATGCTTCTGCACCGGCTGCATCTAAAATTAATTCCGCTACTTCTTGTTCATCTGCAAAAGCAAGAATATTTGCTCTAAAATGCGGAGAACTTGCGTAATGTTCAATTAAATCGTTATACTGTTTTAAAATTTCTTCTGCATTTTCATCTCTACTTGAAAAAATAGTATCTGCATTTTTTGTTACGGACATGCTCGTCCTTTTTCGTAAATTCTGTATGGGAAGAACTTTTCGCAGATCATCGGTATAATCAACAGGAAAAATATCTATTCTGAAAGCGGCAGGTTTATTAAACCCCTGCATCAATTTAAGCATATTATATAAACGAGCATTTTCATTCATTTCCCATTCGGCAACTTTATAGTATTTCAAATCATTATCTTCTTGTAAAATTACAGACGGTTGAACATAAAATTCGCGTTTTCCGAGTGCCGCCATATACTCATATACTTTTTCATTTTCTGTTAATTCCTTCTCTTTACATTTCAAATTATAAAATGTACTTATTGCAGAATTTTGAACTAATTCTTTAATATTTGAAAGTTGTTTCTCTTCTTTTCCGGAAGAAATGAAATAAATTTTAAGTCGTTGCCCGTTATTTGCAGCCGGATTATATATGTAAAGAAGATGAAAAAATACTTTAGATAAAATACCTTTGCGATTTATTTGCCGCAAAAAACTACTCGTTTTTTTTATCACTCCATCCACGCCGTTTTCATCAAGGGATGAGTATTTACTGAGCGATAAATCAGGAATTTTTTCTAAATAAAAAGTTAAACTA
>BNUP01000028.1 GCA_025997455.1 Fibrobacterales bacterium
GTAACCACTATTAACCTCCTAAGAGGTTGGTAGAGGTTACCAAGCGACATGGGCGAACTGCGTTTTTTATGCAAATTTGAGTAGTTCGCCGTCGTCTCTAAAAACTCAAATCTGTGGAATTGTATTACGGAGAGAGTTTTAGAGGTTCTATAGGTAACCACTATTAACCTCCTAAGAGGTTGGTAGAGGTTACCAAGCGACATGGGCGAACTGCGTTTTTTATGCAAATTTGAGTAGTTCGCCGTCGTCTCTAAAAACTCAAATCTGTGGAATTGTATTATGGAGAGAGTTTTTAGAGGTTCTATATTGTGATGAGGGTTACTCCCAATAACCCGTGATAAGTATTTCGGGAGTTGAGTTGGGAAATGTTTTGCTCTCAAATGAAACGATTTGGCGAATGCTTTTCTGATTATTTTTCGGGAGTTGCAATTTTTTAACCGATAAGTTAATTTTTGTGGCAGGCGTGGTTTTTGTATCAGGTATGTTTTTTGTAGCAGGCACGGCAACGGAGGGTTTTGTTGCTGTTGAAATTTCCTTTATATTTTCAAAATCGCTTGTGTCTATTTTTACCTCCGTAAATTCTGCGGTAAATTCTTGACTGCTGTTTGAGGCGAGTTTTAAGTTTATAGGTTTGCCTTGTGCGTTCCAAGCGTAGAGAACCCAATTCTTTTTATTGCCTTGTTTGTAAAATCCCAAGTCTAAAATTCTTTCGCTGAAAATTATGGGATTTTCTACCGAGCCGCTAACTTGTGCTACAAACGGCTTTCCATCGGTTGCAATTAAAATTATATTGTGCGTGAAATCGCCTTCCATATATGCAGTGCTGAGTGTGAATTTTATAGTGAACTTTTCATTTGGCGAAATCTTTTTTGGAAATTGAAAGTTATCTCCGCCTGTCATTTGGTCTATTACTGTTTCCACTTCTATTGCTTGATTAAATGTATTTTGCCCGCTTATGCTGACTTCTTTTTTTATACCCTGTTGAAGTAAGCCGAGATTAACGGGTGCAAAGGAAATGTCTGCAAAAGCAAGGGAAAACGACAAAAGGAGCAGGAGTGGCATTGTGAGAAGGTAGTTAATTTTAGAGTAGAGAGTAGAGAGAAGAGAGTAAAGTGTAAAGTGGGGTGTGGGGTGTGGAGAACTCCTGCACTGCCGAGTTCTCCACAACTTTCAACTTTTCACTTTACACGATCAACTTTTTCTACATTATCCTCAATGCCCGCAAAATCTAAAAAAACGCAAACCAAAACTCCCACCCCTGCACTACTACCGCCCAAGGTCGATGTTGTGTTCAAAATGCTGTTCGGAGACAAACGAAATGTAAATATTCTTAAAGATTTTTTGGAGGCTGTTCTGCATTTAGAACCAAATGCGTTAAAAACAATAATTCTTAGAGACCCTTATTTGAAAAAGGAATATATAGAAGACAAACTTAGTATTCTCGATGTAAAAGCAGAACTCTTGGATGGTAAAATTGTGGATATTGAAATTCAAGTAAAAAACATCCCAGAAATGCGTTCCCGTGTCACCTACTACAATGCATCTATGATAACGGAACAGATAGGCGAAGGCGGTAAGTATATGGATATAAAGCCCGCGATTTCAATAATCATAACAAATTATCCGTTTATTACCGAGTCCAAAAAATGCCACACCATATTTCAAATGTTAGAAAAAACAGAACGGTTTCAATTTAACGATTTGCAAGAAATTAATGTATTGGATTTGACCAAGATAGCCGCAGAAAAAGATGAAGTTCTTTTTGATTGGCTCGAATTTATAAAAGCAGAAAAGGAGAAAGACCTTATGGCAGTAGCAACCCGTCGTCCCGCGATAAAACAGGCTCTCAACAGTTTGCGGCAAATCAGCGCCGACAAGAAAAATCGAGCGATTTACGAGAGTCGTCTAAAAGGTCAGCGAGACCTATGGAGCATAGAAGATGCCGCTGAGGCACGAGGTGAGGCTCGTGGCAGGTTAGAGGGTGAGGCTCGCGCCAAACAAGAAAGTGCTGTAATAATTGCAGAAAAAGACAATACTCTTGCCGAACAAGCGAGGCGTATCGCGGAGTTAGAGCGTCTATTGAGCAGAAAGTAAAAATTGCAAATGCATTTCACAAAAAATCATTTGACAACTCTTAAAAAAATTTCTAAATTTACCCTGCTATGGGTTACGATGCCAAACACTCCCTGCACGCTATGGATACCTACGGGTTGCAGGTCGGCTTTATTTCGCAATATAATACTGAACATTTGAACAGTACCCCCCCCCTCCCCCCCCCGCAAAAAGTGTGCCAGAAATAGCCTAAAAGCACAAAAATTATTCAATATAGTAGGCTCCGAAGAACTCGTAAAACTTCCGCGGAAACTCCAAAATGAACTGCCCTGGTTTGCTGTTGTGTCAGAAGATGAAAACGATTCTTATAATGGAGTTTTTAATTTGAATAGTCTAAAAGAATCCGTTAAAAGCAATACCAAGCGGATTGTTTTTTCTCTCTTTGCCACAAATTGCATTTCGTGCAGAAATGAATTTCAAATACTTCGCAACCGCACTGCTGACCTTAATGAAAATGGAGTGCAAGTTTATTTGGTGGATGTTGGCGAAAATGATTATGAAAAGGTAAAAAAGTTTGCAGAGCAATATGCAGGTAAAAAATTTCCGCTTTATTTTGACCGTTATGGAAATATATTGCAGTATTTTGGATTAGACGAAGTGTTGCCTAAAATGATTGTTTTGGATTCAAATTTGAAACCGCTCAAAATTTTAATTGGTGAAGCAGGAAACGATTTTCCGGAGATTTTATGGAAATGATTTTAATTAAAGATTATGCTATAGGTGTCATTATGATGCCGAAAGCGAGGAAATCAAGAAATAAGGAGAATGGAAGATGAATAAAATTTTTTGCACAATATTGCTCATAACCATTCCTTCTGTGCAAGCCCAAAAAAGTGTGCCGGTACCGGTTCCTGCTCAGAGTGTTTCTAAAGTTCCAATTACTTCGCAACCAGCCAAAGTTCCTATTGAGGAAAATTTTACTGAAGATACTTCTTCAATTGAAGGCATAAGAGTTCCGGGTAAAACGCTCGCTGAGAAATTAGCATGGTTGCAGAGAAGGGCAGATAGCCATAACACATATATTCTTGAAGCAACTGCTAACGAAAATATTGCTCCTCATATATTTGAATACAAAGGTGCAATAAACATTACAGTAATACTCAAAGGCGATGCTAAAAATAGAACTATTCGCCTTACATCCAACGGAACAATGTTCTCTGTTAGAAGAGATGTTACTTTTATCTTAGATAATAATATCACACTTCTGGGGCATAGGCGTGAAGTCGGCTCAATGATTCACATAAGTAATGGTGGAGCGTTTGTAATGAATAGCGGTTCTGCAGTCACGGGCAATGCAGAAACCAATTCTAATACTTTCGGTGCCGGAATTTATATAGAAAATGGTGGATTTTTTACTATGAACGGAGGAGTCATATCAGATAATACTACCGGTAACAAAGGAGGTGGAGTTTATGTTGACGGAACTTTTACTATGAACGGTGGAACTATATCCGGTAATGCCGCTACTTCTGGCGGAGGAGTTTATGTTGCGGGAACATTTACTATGAATAACGGAACAATTATAGACAATGAGGCTTTTCGTGGCGGAGGAGTGTACAACCAATACGGTGGAAATAGTGTAAGTTTTAATATGTTAGACGGATATATTGCAGGTAACACAGCCAAAGAATATGGCGGCGGCGTGTATGTGTATGGTGAATGGGGTGCATTTACCAAAAAGAAAGGAATTATCACAGGTTATAACAACGATGAAGATAACGGCAATGTTGTAAAAGATGCGGAAGGTATATTGGCTCGCAGAGGGCACGCCGTGTATATCGATGAAAAAAGACATAAAGAAAGCACTATTGATTCAGATTTAAAATTAGACTCCAGAAAAAATGGTGCAGAAGGCGGATGGGATTTATAAAATTAAAAAAATAGTTTTTAGAGTAACGGAACCGCTCTAATTATTACCCTTTTTTGCACGGTGCAAGAGAGAATGTTAAACAAGGTTTCAATTGGAGAAAGGGAAGATGAATGGAGTTAATGTGAGTGGAGTTGATGATTGGATTAAATCCAAAATGGATTTGCTTGGGATTGCACCCGAAAAACTTTCGGAATATATTTTTCCGCTTACGACTTTGGCTATGACGGAAAAGCGCATTGATGTTCTGTCTTGTATTTTGGGCGGGAATGATGTTCCAAGCAAAGAGGTATTAAATACTGTTATGGGAGAGGATGGAACGGTGTTGCATTCCGCAGCCCTTGTCGGACACATTGAAGTAATGGAATGGTTAATAGATAAAAGAGCGGAAGTGGAAGCAAGAAATGGCAGAGGACAAACTCCATTATTTAGTCTTGTTAGTGCCGGGCATATCAATGCTATAAAATGGCTTGTAAACGAAAAATCGGCAGATGTAAATGCAAGAGATAGTAAAGGTCGCCCGGCTATATCTCTTGCACCTTTTTCTGAAAAACCTCAACAAGTTGTAGAAACTTTAAAGGAATTAGGTGCAGATGTAAATGCAAAAGGTAATGAAGGCGATACTCCTATGTTTTATGCCATTATGAAAGATAACCCAGAATGCATAAAAACCTTATATAAATTGGGAGCAGATTTAAAAGACTCTAAAGGCAATAATTTCATATTTATGGCTTCAATGAATGGAAATATAAAAAGCATAGAATGTTTGATAAAAGATTTAGGTGTTGATGTGGAATCAAAAAATAACGATGGAGCAACACCTTTAATAATGTCGATTTTTACAGGACAAATAGAGAGTATAAAATGCTTGATAAATTTAGGTGCAAATGTAAATACCGGACTAAATGGTCTTGCTCCTATGTTTTTTGCAATAGTGCAGGGAAATGTAGAGTGTATGGAATGCTTAAAGAAATTTGGTGCCAAATTAGACATTAAAATAACCAAAAATGGAAAGGATATGTCTTTGTTGGATGTTGCCATTGAAAATTGCCAAACAGGAGCAGTGGAATGGTTACGGGCTAATGGAGTTAAATAATGCAATACGATGCAACTACAACCAGATTTTTTGACATTCCGCCTTATATATTTTTTGCGATTATAGGCGTTGTTGTTGCATCTTCTATTTTTATGTTTTTGTTGTTAAAATATAATTATAATATTCCTCAATATACAAAAACATTTTTCTTTAGCGGAATTGGCTTACTTGTAGGAGCAAAATTGTTTGGTTGTTTTACCGGTTTGTATTATGCTCTTGCTCACAATGAACCCATAAATTTAGAAACTTTTATAAATACTGGCATAGTTTTTTATGGTGGAATGATCGGTTTTGTAATATCTTTTATGTTAATTTGCAAATATAAAAACAAAAAAATTGATTATGGTGTTTTGGATTTAGTTGCCGTTTGCATTCCTCTGTTTCATATTTTTGGGCGCTTGGGTTGTTTTTTTGCAGGATGCTGTTTTGGAATAGAAAATCATTCTGAATTTTCCGTATTATACACAACACATGTAAAAGAGGAAGTTATAACTCTTTCAAGGTTACCTATTCAATTAATTGAATCTGGAATGAATTTGTTAATATTTGCAGTTTTAATAACTTTATTATTTAAACAAAAATTCAAAGAGCATTTGTTGTTAGTTTATTTGGTTGTTTATGCAATAATGAGAATTATTTTAGAATTTTTTAGAGGTGATGAAATGCGCGGTGTTTGGAATGGAGTTTCGTTTAGCCAAGTTGTGAGTGTAGCACTTTTGCTTGGTTGCGTTGTGTTTGTGGTTAATAAAGTAATTAAAGGAGAGAAAATATGAAATTTGTTGTTAGTTTTTTTAGCGGACTTGGAATTGGCGCATTGCTTGGACCTGCTGTATACATATTAGCAGTCGTATTTGAATTTCTTGCTTGTTTTATCACTTGTCAAAATGCTTCAACTTTTTTTAGTTTATGCAATTGTCTACATGCACGGGGTGATAAATATGCAGTTCCACAAGAGTTTTGGACAAGTTCAACTTTTATGAGTATTTTAATATTTTGTACAATAGCAGGAGCAATTATTGGTGCAGTTTGTGGTATGGTTATGCAAATACAAACTAACGAAAAAGTAAGAGAGGAAAATGAACAAAATATGAAAGAGGCTGCAGAGCGAGATATCGAGAAAAAACGCAAAGCCGATTTAGAACAGAGACAAGAAAATGCCAATCAATTTAAATATAACGCAAATGTAATGATAAATGAATGTAGAGAAAATAGCAAAAATTGCAATGATACTATAAATTCATTTAGTTTTACACCGGAAGAAGTGATTTTATTTCAGAGCGATCTGTGGCTTGCAATTCATAAAAGCATTGTAGTAAAGCCAAAAGAGTTACAAGAAAGTATAGATAAATTGGAATATATTGAATGGAAAATTCGAGAACATTTCATTGACTGCATTGATATTACAAAAGGATATAAGGATATTCTTGAAGATATAATTTCAAAGTCGCAGAAAATAGGTGAAGGAAAATCAGAATTGTCTCAAAATGAAAAAATGGAATATGAAGATGAATTGCGGAAACTTCTTTCTGTGAGTAAAAGTAAATATGAAGAATTAAACAAAGTTATATCCGATAATCCAATATTTAGCGAGTATAAAAATTTAATGCAAGAGCAAAAAGAACTCGCCTCATCAATTCAACAAAAACTTTAAAAGGAAGGTGATATATGTCAAGAACGAGAAAAGAAATTGCTGAAGAACTTACTGGAGCAAAAGCGAAAGTATATGAATTAAATGAAACTTTAAATAGTCCAACATGGGCTAATAGTAAATACGACCCCAGGTATATTGAAATGCAAAGGAATTATATTGAGGGAGTTAATAAAGTTAAAAAATTAGAACTGGAGTTAGCAGAGGCAAAAGCACAAGGTGAATTGGGTCGCTCAAGAACGGAAATAGAAAAAGGAATTTCGGAAACTCAATCTGCAATAGATAAATATAAAATAATGGAATATAATGCTTCTGCATATTCACCACAAAAAATAATGGCGGAGGCATTCCAGAAATCTTTAAAATGTTCACTCAGAGCAGAAAAGGAAGAATTAGAAGAATGTATTGAAGAAGAACGCAAGCGTGAAGAAAAAGAGCGAGCGAAACGGCAAGAAATAGAGCACAAACGCGAAACTGAAGAACGAGCGAAACGGCAAGAAATGGAACGCAAACGCGAAGAAGAACGAGTACGGCAAGAGCACAAACGCGAGGCAGAAGAACAAGCGAAACGGCAAGCAGAAGAACGAATTGCAAAACAATTGCAAGAACTAATTCGCAGAAAAGAAGAACAAAGAGAAAATGAAAGGGCTGAAAAATTTAAAAATGGCAATCTTGAATTTTCCGTTGATTTTTTAAGAGAATTTCTAAAGCATTTAATAAATTTTAACGGTATCTGTATAAAATTTGAACCAGAAGCAAATAATAAAATTAAAAATATGACTGTGAAAATAGAAAATGATAGATTAGCATTAAGCGACCGTTTTTTGAAAGATGTCAATTTATCTATTTCTGCTAAAAGACAAATTTTTAACGAATATAAGGAAAAATTAACAAAATCCTCTAAAGAGGAACGCATTAAAATATGGGATGAATATAAAAAACAATCCGAACAAATAGCACAACATAGGGAAAAGCAAGAAGCGGATAATGTAAAATTGAGAAAGGAAAGTGAGGCAAAGTTCTCTGTTGAATTTAAAAAATATAAAGATGAAGTTCAAAAAACAACTCTGGCAAATATTAACGCAGAAATTGAAAAATTTAAAAATGATTTTAATCCTTTGGAGATAAGAAAAAAATATGATGACTTGCAAGCAAATGAACCGATAATTGAAAGTTATGAGTGTAAAAAAAATAATCCTCAGGATATTTACATCGCTGATTTATCTTACGATATAACGAATTTAAAAATTGAGAACGATGCCAAAAATTTACTGAATGAACATTATTGTGATTTATTTTACAGCAATTATTTGGTCAAAGTTCCTTTTTGTTTGACTTTTGACAATCGTTTTAATTACCTATTTGAAACTGACGGTCCAAGCAGGGAAATGATAGCAAACAGAGTTTGCTCGCTTGCAATGCGTTTGCTTATGATGATTAAACCGGGGAAAATCAATTTTACTTTTATCGATCCGATAACACTCGGTGCAACATTTGCTTTATTTACTCGTATTGTTGACGATAATAATACAACGGATGACAATATAATTAACGGAAAAATTTGGGCAGCAACCACAGACATTGATAATCGTCTTCGTGTGCTAACCGAACGCATAGCAGATGTTACTCAGCGATGCCTGCAAGGTCAATATGGCAATATTCAAGAATATAATGAAAAGGCGGTTCAAAATGCCGAACCGTATAGAGTGCTTGTCATAATGGATTTTCCTGCCGCTTTTAAGGAAGAGCAATTACGAATGCTTGAACAGATAATTTCTACAGGACCAAAATGCGGAGTTTATACGATTATTATTAAAAATGCAGAGCAAGTTGCTAAAATGGATAGCAAATTGGAGCACTTAATAAAAAATATAGAAGCAAAATCTATGCATTTTGCCGCAAAAAATAATGAGATAATTTTAGCAAATGATGGTTTTGAGGGTAAAAGCATTCCATTTTTTATAAAACCATTGCCGGATATTAAAGAATTGGACAAAGTTATAGTAAAATTAAAAGAAGGGGTAAAGAATGCCGAAAAAATAATTATTCCATTTGAAAATTCCATACTTCCGGACAAAAATGAGTGGTTTAAAAACGATTGTTCTTCTGAACTTGTTATTCCAATTGGCATTCAGGGTGCAAATAAAATTCAGAATTTTGTTTTTGGGCATGGAAGGCACCACGCTTTAATTGTTGGGCAAATCGGTTCCGGAAAGTCAAGTTTATTGCATACAATTATTATGAGTTCGCTTGTTCATTATTCAGCGGAACAACTGAATATATTCCTGATAGATTTTAAGCATGGTGTAGAATTTAAAATTTATGCAGACCATAAACTACAAGTATTTAGGGCAGTATCTATTGAAAGCGAACGAGAATTTGGCGGTAGCGTTCTTGATTTTTTAGATAAAGAACAAAAACGCAGAGCGGAATTATTCAACAGTTGTGGCAACAATGTGGATAATATTCAGACATATAGGGAAAATACCAAAAAAACGCTCCCAAGAATTGTATTGATAATTGACGAATTTAATGTTATGTTTTCCAAAGACGATTCTGTTAGTAAAAACGCAGCAAAAAAATTAGAAGACCTGATTTGCCAAAGCAGAGCGTTTGGAATACATGTAATTTTAGCAGCCCAAACAATGGCTAATGTTGTTGGAGTGAATCATGGAGTTTGGGGGCAGGTAGGAATCCGTATCGCCTTAAAATGCCCGCAGGCGGATGCACAGTTTATTTTAGGCGTAGATAGCGAAAAAGTTAAGCAATTATCTCCAGCTAATCCCGGACAAGCGGTGTATAATTCCGAAGGCGGCAATTCCACAACCGCAAGCACTATTTTTAGAGTTGCTTATATAGATGGAAACTATCAAAATGAATTGTTAACTGAAATATCAAATTCTGCACCAAAAACAGAAAATATGCCTGAACCACGAATAATGGTTTCAAATATTGAAGATAATATTTACCATCCGTTTAATAAATTTATTGCCGGTGAAAAAATAGATGGTTCCTTTTCGTTTCAAGTGGGTTCAACATATTGTAAATATATAAAAAAAATCTAAAAATCGTACAATTTTTAGAGATAATTATTATTTTTTAATTCCATGTAGGAGATATTTATGTTTCAGAAGCAATTATTTTCAGCAGCCTTAGGTTTAAGCAATCCTTGGCAAGTAACAGCCATAGACTTCAACGCATACGCCAAACGACTTGACATTCATATAGATTTTACTGCTGGTTCAAAATTTTCAATCGGTGACGAGAATGATGATGGAACGGCATATCCCGTCCATGACACAGTAGAAAAGGAGTGGCGACACTTAAACTTCTTCCAACACGAGTGCTATCTACACGCCCGCACCCCAAGGGTTAAACTTGCAGATGGTTCTGTGCGTTTAGTTACACCGCCTTGGGCAGGAAAGAGTCGTGGTTTTACCCTGTTATTTGAGGCTCTGCTAATGCAACTCCTAACTTGTATGCCGGTCAAGCAGGTAGAGAAGATATGCCATGTAGATGACAACAAGTTATGGCGTATGATTGGTAAGTATGTGGATACGGCAAGATGCTTTGTTGATATGAGTGGAGTGTTACACATTGGCGTAGATGAAACTTCCATAAGGAAAGGACATGAATATGTGTCATTATTTGTAGATACGGATAAACCAGCCGTTCTTTTTGTCACAGAGGGCAAGGATGCAAAGACTTTTGATAGGTTCAGTGAAGATATGTCTGCTCATGTGGAAGAAGGCGTTGTTCCAAAGATAGAAAGCATAACGATGGACATGTCGCCTGCGTTCATCAAGGGAGCGGCAGAGCATTTCCCAGAGGCAGAGGTAGTTTTTGACAAGTTCCACATTATGAAAATCTTTAACGAGGCGACAGACAAGGTTCGGCGAATGGAAATACGAGAGACAGAGAAGAATCTAAATGACGAGTTAAAGGATTTATTGAGAAATTCCAGATGGGCACTACTGAAAAATAAGGATAATCTTACAGAGAAACAGTACCAAAAACGAATGTCAATAGAGATGAAAGGGAAATACATAAAAGCCTTCCGTATGCTACGCATGCGAGAAAACCTGCAAGATATTTATGTACAATCTATAAGTCAAATAGACTTTGAGTGTAGAATGCGAGTGTTGCGGAATTGGCTTATGCACTCTAAGATAGAACAGGCAAAGGAAGTTGGTAGGATGATGAAATCACATTGGAATGGAATAATCTCTTGGTTTAAGTATAAGAGAACAAATGCTATCTTAGAAGGAATTAATTCTTTGATTAAGGCTGCCGCTGCAAAGGCGAGAGGATTCAAAACTTTTAGAAATTACTCTTCTATTATTTATCTCATTGCTGGTAAATTAGATTTCTCTATGGTTAATCCTAACTTTAAACCCACTTAAAATGAGAAAGAGCCATAAAAATAAATTCATAAACGGAAATTTGCCCGCTTTGCATAAGAGCATCGAGCATTTTTACCGCCTCTTCATAAAACAAGGGAATCGCCGCCTCTTCGTTGAGACACGGAACTACAAGGGAAAGGTCGATTGGAATTGAACGGTTGGACATTATGGTAAAGGTAGTTAATTTAGAGTAGAGAGTAGAGTTGGAGAGGGGAATGGGAATTTTAGGGGGCGACCAATGGTCGCCCCCTACGGAAGGGCGGCATAAATGCCGCCCTTATATCCCCCCTCCCCACTTTCAACTTCTGCACCGCCGAGTTCTCCACACCCCACACGCCACACCCCATACCCCAAACTTTCTACCTTCCCCGCTATGTTAGACATCAAAAAAATTCGCGAAAATGCGGACTTTTACCGCACGGAAGCACAGAAGAAAAACTCAACAATCAGCATTGACGAAGTGCTTGAACTCGACGGAAAAAGGCGCGAACTTATGAGCGAAAGCGAGAAGTTAAAAGCCGAGCGCAATGCCGCATCTAAAAAAATAGGCGAACTCAAAAAAGCAGGGCAAAATGCCGATTCGGCAGTGGAAGAAATGCGGATTGTTGGCGACAAAATTTCCGAGTTAGACCAAAAAATTCGTGCCGTTGATGAGGAACAAACAGACAAACTCCTGCGCATACCAAACATTGCACACTCCACCACACCCGAAGGAAAATCAAGTGAAGATAATATTGTGGTGAGAACTTGGGGCACTCCCCGCGAAATAGATTTTAAGGCGTTAGACCACAAGGCACTCGGCGAAAAACTCGGTATTTTTGATTTTGAACGAGGCGCAAAAATCAGCGGCAGCGGCTTTCCCGTGTATCGGGGCTTGGGTGTGCGATTGGAACGAGCATTGATTCAGTGGTTTTTAGATTGCCACCGCGAGCGATTCGGTTTTGAAGAGATAATTCCTCCGTATTTGGTCAGCAGAAAGACTATGGTGGGCACGGGGCAACTCCCGAAATTTGAAGAGGATATGTACAGGTGCGACAAAGACGACGACCTCTTTTTAATCCCGACCGCAGAAGTTCCCGTCACAAATTTATACTCCGATGAATTTATTCCCGAACAGGAATTACCGCTCCGTTTGTGTGCTTACTCGGCGTGTTTCAGACGGGAGGCTGGAAGTTACGGCAAAGACACCCGCGGACTTTTACGGCTCCATCAATTTAACAAAGTTGAAATGGTCTATTTTGCGCACCCCGAAAAGAGTTATGAAAATCACGAGGAATTGCTCGGATTCGGAGAAAAACTTTTGCAGGAATTAGGCTTGCCATACCGCGTTCTTGCACTTTGCAAAGGCGATTTGGGTTTTTCCGCCGCCAAGTGTTATGACCTTGAAGTTTTTGCTCCGGTAGAGAAAAAATGGCTCGAAGTAAGTTCCGTTTCTAATTTTGAGGATTATCAGGCTCGCCGTGCAAATATTCGTTCTAAGATAAACGGTAAAAATGTTTTTGTGCATACCCTAAACGGGTCGGGCTTGGCAACTCCGCGAGTTATGGTTGCAATTTGCGACCAATATCAGCAGGCAGACGGCTCTTTGGTTGTGCCTGAAGTTTTGAGAAAATATTTGGGCGGACTTGAAGTTATTAAAAAATAACAACTCACCTGCTTATCTCATAATGTATTCCGTCTAACAGGGCGAGCCACGATGCCTCTATTATGTTTGTGCTCACTCCGGCGGTGTGCCAGCATTTTTTGGAATCGCCAAAAGTTATCCACACGCGCACGCTCGCATCTGTGCCGACTTTACTCCCTAAAACACGCACTTTGTAATCGTCAAGACGAACGCTTGCAACGCTCGGAAAATTTTTTGCCAAGGCTTTGCGGAGTGCGGAATCAAGGGCATTAACCGGTCCGTCGCCTTCGCTCACCTCGTGAATAATTTCATCGCCGATTTTGAGTTTAACGGATGCCTCCGATATGTGTGCACCGTCTTCGCCCATATCTTCTATCACCCGATAACCGAGCGTTTGAAATTTATCCGTGTATAAACCGAGACGGCGGAGTGCGAGCATTTCAAAACTGCCTTCTGCGGTATCAAAAGCGAATCCCTGATTTTCTTTAACTTTTACGCATTCCAAGAGTTCTTTAACAACAGGAGATTTTTTGTCTAATTTGTTAAAAATTTCTACGGGGACAATTTTTGATAATTTTTCAAATATCAATGCACCGCCCGCTTGATCGCTTGTAACAAATTCACGAAAATTTCCGACTTGTTCGGGTGCAATGTGTTCAAAACTGTGGGATATTTTCAGCACCCCGTCTATGTGTGCTCCGCCCTTATGTGCAAAAGCCGTTTCGCCTACAAACGGGGCGCGAACATCACTTTGCATATTTGCAATTTCATCTATTGCAAGTGAAAAATAGCGGAGCCGCTGCATATTCGCCGCACATTTTAATTGATATGCGTTGTTTGGATTTTTGCGGTTTGTTTTTAATAAGAGGTCGGCGGCTATAGTGATTAAATTTGCGTTTCCGCAGCGTTCGCCATAACCGTTTATAACCCCTTGAATATGACTTGCACCTGCATTTACAGCCGCTATTGAACCCGCTACCGCAAGTCCCGTATCGTTGTGGCAGTGAATGCCTATCGCAATATTTTTATTTTTTGCAATTTCACTTACAATTTCTGCAATCTCATAAAACAGCGTTCCCCCGTTTGTATCGCAGAGAACAATGCAATCTGCACCGCCTACTTCCGCCGCTTTTATGGTTTTTAACGCATAGTTAGGATTTGCTTTGTAGCCGTCAAAAAAATGTTCCGCATCGTAAATCACCTGTGCGGAATACTTTTTAAGAAACGCCACCGAAGAACTTATCATCTCTAAATTTTCTTCCAAATCGGTATGAATAACATCCGTCACATGTATGTCCCACGACTTGCCGAAAATCGTTTTAACCTCCGCCTCGCTTTTCACCAAATCCTGCAAAAGCGAATCATTTTCAGGTGCGGTCTTTGGTCGCCCTGTACTGCCGAATGCCGCGATTTTTGCCCCTGTAATTTTCTCTTTGCGAATTACCTTAAAAAATTCCTCGTCTGTCGGATTACTGCGGTTTGGCCACCCGCCCTCAATATAATCAACCCCAAATTCGTCTAACAAATGCGCGATTCTTATTTTGTCGTTTAGCGATAAATTTATCCCTCTGGCTTGATTGCCGTCTCTCAGCGTGGTATCGTAAATGGAAATGTTCATTGCAGGGAATGTAGTTTTTTCCTACGCAATGCAATTGGGGAGAGGAGAGTTTGTAGGGGCGTGGTTTTTAACCCGCCCTGTTGTGTGAAGAATTCGTCATTCTGTGCGTGGTCGTAGAATCCATAGAGTTTTTTGGGGCGTTCTATCCACACCGCGTTTACAATTTTCATTCGGCAGTGCAGGGTGGGGTATAGGGTGTGGCGTGTAGGGTGTGAGGAAACTTGGCATTGCAAACAAGGGGGAGGGGAGATAGGGTGGTTCGTCATTCCCGTGCAGGCGGGATACCAAGCCGACAGGCGACTGTAAATTTTTATAGATTACCCATACATAAAATGCGCGTATGCGTTTCACACATTGGGTAAGATTATGATTAAAAAAACGGCGTTTCTTTTTGCTTTTGTCCTATTGCTCTCCTGCTCGGACGATTTTCCGCTGCTCGATTACGACCCGAATAACCCGAATTATATTCCTCCAAGTTCATCGTCTTCTGAACTCGGCAGTTCTTCATCGGAAGAGTCGAGTTCCTCCTCCTCCGCTTGCAAAATATTCAAAGACTATGAGATTGTTCCGCAAGAGGGTATTACTTGCGAAAACGGCAAGGCTACAGGCATTGATGAAACTACGGGTTTTGATATGGTGCAAATTGGCGAACAGGTATGGACAAGCAAAAATCTGGGTGAAGGTTTGCCTTATGGCGATTACTACACTTGGACAGAGGCAAAAGATGCTTGCCCAAAAGGTTGGCATTTGCCGAGCAAAGAAGAATTTGAAACTCTTGAAGCAACGGTAAATGAAGCAAGTGGCGTTACAATGACGGCACACAATCTCAAAGCAACTCAATTCGACGGTGAAGATATTTATGGTTTTACCGCTTTACTTGGAGGAGAGCGTTATTCTGAACCTGAGGGTGAAACTGAATATGGCGGCTGGTGGAGTGCAACGCAATCTGTAGAGAATGAGGGTGATGCCTATCGTTTAAAAATCACATATGAAGATGCAAACTCATTATTACCCATTACCGGAGATATTAAAGATTTGCAACTTTCCGTTCGTTGCGTACGAAATTCGGAGGATAATTAAATATGAAATATTTATTTTTAACTATGCTTTTATTTGCCATTCCTGCAATGGCAGAATTAAAACATGTTGCCGTGTTTGATATTACGGCAGATGATGATGTCCCTATCAATCAAAATCAGTTGCTCTATATAACAGACGACCTTCGTAAACAGGCAATAGCGGTGCTCGCTCCCCCCGATTATTCCGTGATGACTCGCGACAATATTTTATCGCTCCTCCCTCCTGATGAGGAACTCGATGAGTGCCTTGCAGAAGAAGGAAATTGCAGTGTAAATTTGGGCAGGAGAATAGGTGCAAATTATGTGACTGAAGGTAAGGTGATTATGCTTAGCAGTAACCTGCTTGGCATCTCGATTAGTATTCACGATGTATTGGCGGGTAAGCAACTCGGAGTTATTACGGAAGAAGGTGTTGTCGCCGATGAAGGAGTGCAAATAGGTGCATTGCTCGAAAAACTTCGCAGTAAGTCGGGAGACTTTTTTGCAAAAGTAAAAGGTGTTCAACCTGCACAACCTGTGATTACTGCACCTGTTGCGGTAGTAGATTTAGTTGAAGAAAGTCCAGCGGACAAGAGAAAATTTTCATTTTTGAAAACTCCAAAATGGTATGCCGTAACTTTGGGAGTTTTGGGAGCAGGCGGAATAGGCTTTGCCGTTTATCAAAATTCCGTTGTAAGTACCTCGTATGACGATTACAAAAAACTTACTCCCGACAATACCAAGGAGGAGTTCAAAGAAGGTTATCAAAAAGTTGAGGATTCCAAAAGCAGACGAAATATCGGATACATTGTAGGCTCCGCTTTGCTCGCCGCCGGCATTGGCGTGCATTTTAGTTTTTAGTTAAAAACTCAAATCTGTGGAATTGTGTTACAAAGGGAGTTTTTAGAGGTTTTCTTAACAAGGGAACGCGGTGTGTGCCGAGCACACCAAAAAACTCTATGGATTCTGCGACCACGCGCAGAATGACGAATTCTTCACACAACAGGGCGGGTTAAAAACCACGCCCCTACAATTCCCGTATCCCCTTCCAAAACCTCACACCCTACACGCCACACCCTATACCCCTGCACTGCAAAGTTTCTACATTACCCCTTCATTTCAAGGAGATTTTTTATGCACGCTGTTAAGACTCTCAACAAAATTTCGCCAAAGGGAACAACTCTGTTCGGCAAGGAGTATTCCGTTAGCGATTCTATCGAAAAACCGGAAGCGATTTTGGTGCGGAGTGCGCAGGTTGATACAGATTCCTTTTCGGAGGAGTTGCTGGCGGTGGCACGGGCGGGTGCAGGCGTAAATAACATTACAATAGACAAGGCGAGTGCAAAGGGAGTTTGCGTTTTTAACACTCCGGGGGCAAATGCAAATGCCGTTGCGGAATTGGTTTTTACAACTTTGGGCATTGCACTTAGGAACATTCATAAGTCGCTTGCTTGGATAGGCGGATTGCAGGGCAAGGAAGATAAAGAGATTGGAGAGGCGGTTGAAAAAAATAAATCGGCGTTTGTGGGCACGGAACTTTCGGGTAAAACTATAGGCGTTGTGGGTCTCGGAAAAATTGGTGTTTTGGTGGCAAATGGTGCAATTGGTCGTGGTATGAAGGTTATCGCTTATGAACCGTATCCGAGCATTAGCAATATGATTTTGCTGAATAATACCGTGAGCGTTACGCAGAGTTTGGATGAGTTAATCGCCTCTGTTGATGTGCTGACCGTGCATGTTCCTTTTATTAAAGGCAAAACCGAGGGGCTTTTGAACGAGAATAATTTGGCGGCGTTCAAGGGTGCATATATTTTGAATTTCGCAAGGAACGGGATTGTGAGCGAAAAAGGCGTTGCCGAGTTTTTGGCAAAAAATAAGAATAATGCCTATTTGACCGACTTCCCAAGCAAGAGCGATTTGGCTAATCAACAAGTGATTTCTTTTCCGCATCTCGGTGCGAGTACGGAGGAGGCGGAGGATAATTGTGCCACTATGGCGGTTGAACAGTTGAAGGATTATTTGGAATTTGGTATTGTCCGTAATTCGGTGAATTTTCCAGCACTCGACGGTCGTCCGTCTGCGAGCACAAAAAGCCGTGTAGTTGTGATAAATAACGATGTTCCTAATATGATAGCCCTAATTTCCAAAGTGTTCGGCGATGCTAAAATCAACATAACGAGTTTTAAGAACGAGAGCAACGGCAAAATTGGCTATAATTTTATAGATATTGCCGAGAGCGTTACGCAGGAGTTGGTAAATTCTCTCGTGAAAATTGAGCATATTATAAGAGTGCGGACAATTGAATTTTGATTGCCAATAAAGTTTATAAAAATCTCCTTTAGTGCAAAGGTAGAAAAGTTTTTACCGGGGCGTTGCGGGGGTGTCCCACGCAGATGGGGTACTAAAAGCCAACGGTTTGGCTTTTGGAGAGAGAGTGCTTTAGCACTCGTCAGTGCAGAATTGCTCGGAGCGAGGGGAAAGCCTTCCCCTTATAAAAAACAGAAGATTGGGTTTTGAGGGATTGTTGCCGCACATAGCACGCAAATTTTATACATTCCTTGTTATGAAGGTCTGCACGCAGAATTTTGGCAAGGGCGCACAAAAAATTGATGTTTATAAAAAACTCGGCGGATATGCCAATACACAGAAAATTCTGTTCGGTTTGTCGTCGTTTGAGGTTATCGACTTGGTTCAGCGGTCGGGCTTGAGGGGCAGAGGCGGTGCAGGTTTCCCAACGGGAATGAAGTGGAGTTTTGTGCCGAGAGGCGGCAAGCCGGTTTATATTGCTGTTAATGCGGATGAAGGAGAACCGGGAACTTTCAAAGATCATTTTTTAATGCGGGAAGATCCGCACAAACTTATTGAAGGTTTAATTATTGCAGGTTGGGCACTCGGTGCGAGAAATGCTTATATATATGTGAGAGGTGAATTTTTGCCTGCCATTGAGTCGCTCACCTCGGCTATCAGAGAGGCATACGCGGCAAATCTTCTCGGTAAAAATATTTGCGGAACAAAATATTCGCTCGATATTACGGTGCATAGGGGTGCGGGTGCGTATGTGTGCGGAGAGGAAACCGCTCTGATAAATTCGCTTGAAGGTCAAAAGGGGCAACCGCGTTTGAAACCGCCTTTTCCTGCGGTGAACGGTGCGTGGAATATGCCTACCTGCGTGAATAATGTTGAAACTATTATGGCTCTGCCTTGGATTTTGGAAAACGGTGCGGAGGCATACGCGGCTCTCGGCACTCCCAAAGCGGGCGGAACAAAAGTTTTCTGCGTATCCGGTGATGTGAAACGGCGAGGGGTTTTTGAGGCGCGGCTCGGTATTCCGCTTATGGAACTTTTGGAAAGCGAGGAATATTGCGGAGGCGTTGTAGGAAATTTAAAAGGCTGTATCCCCGGCGGTTCTTCCACTCAGGTTCTCACGCCCGAAGAATGCAAAAAAGCAAATTTGGATTATGAGAGTTTGGCTGCAATGGGAACTATGTTCGGGTCGGGTGCGGTGATGCCCTTTAACGATACTCACGGCATAGTTGAAATGTTGAACACACTCGGTAAATTTTACTCTCACGAGAGTTGCGGGCAATGCACTCCATGCAGGGAAGGCACGGGATATGCAAAACGAATTATTACGGGAATTGCAAAAGGTCGCGGACACGACGGAGATATTGAACTTTTGGAGAGCATAAGCAACGGTTTTACGGGCACAACAATTTGCCCGCTTGCGGCGGCACTCGGCGCACCGATTCAAAGTTATCTGCAAAAATTTCGTTCGGAGTTTGAGGATGCAATTCTAAAAAAACCAAATCACGCTGAGGCGAGATTAACAGACGATTATCGTCCGGAAGGCTGGTGGGAATGAGTGAAATATTTGCGACTATGCTAACGCACTATCAAGCGATAGTGTCTATGCGAAGAAAAACTATTGTTGGATACGAGGCTTTGGCTCGCGCGCAGGATTTGAACGGAAAATTGATTCCACCCGATATACTTTTTGCAAACGCCGCAAAGAAAGGCGAAACCATTGCAATAGATAACCTCTGCCAATTAAATGCAATGGAGAATTTTGTAAAACAGGTGCCGAGTATAGTAATCTCCGAAGAACTACCTCAAACTTTATCTCATAAAACAAGGAGTTCTTCAGAGCCTACTATAGTTCCTGCCGAAATTGAAGGAGTGGCAATTACTAAAAATATGGATACAACATTTTTATCCGTAAATATGGATGCGCGGCAATTCTCCGACCCTAACAAAGAACCTGCAATTTTTTCACTTATAGAAAAAGTTAATTTTCCCGTAAATAGACTTATGTTGGAAGTGTGCGAGGGTTCGGTTTCTTCTAATGAGTCACTTGAAAATTTTGTAAAACACTGCCACGAAATAGGTATTATGGTTGCAATAGATGACTTGGGAAAAGAGTATTCAAATTTAGACAGAATAATAAATATGCAGCCCGATGTGGTGAAATTAGACAGGGAATTAGTTAAGAACATTCACCAAGATACATCTAAGCAAAATATTGTGCGTGCAATTTCGAGTTTATCCGACGGAAACGGTTTTGTGGTGCTTGCGGAGGGCGTTGAGTCGTGGGAGGAAACCATAAGTTTAATGGAACTCGGCATAGATATTTTTCAGGGTTTTTATTTTGCCACACCAAGCCCCAGTTCGCAAGAGGCATCTAACCTCAAAGACCAATTCCGCATTCTCGATTCGGTTTTTTCCGAAGTGCGTTCCGAAAGGTTAAGGCGATTCCGCTACAAACGAGAGGAATTAACTCTTTTGGGACAAAGGGCTATAGAACTTTTAGATACGCTCCTCACACATACAAATTTACTTTCCGCATTGCAGGCTGTGGTGAAATTATTTCCGCTGTGTGAATGCGTTTATGTTCTCAACAGGGACGGTGAGCAAATTTCGCCCGCTTATTTACCGGAAGAGAAAATGCATTTTAGGAACAGTTTGTTTGAACCCACGAGCATAGGCACAGACCATTCGCAAAAAGATTATTTTTATTCTTTGCCTGTTAAAAATTCCACCGAACGGGAAGGGAGTTATCTCTCAGATTTCAAAAACTGTAGCCAATTCAGTAAATTTTTGTCTTTTTCTGTGGCTACTTTGGTCAAATCTAATACATTAATCTCTTGCAAATCGTTGAACAAAAATCCCTCTTCCGTCTCTAACAT